>NZ_JBEYXJ010000016.1:72276-113791 GCF_040645015.1 Streptomyces sp. NPDC046881
GGCCACCCCCCCCCACCCCCCCCGGCCCTCCTGCGCCTGCCCCCCGGCGCGGGGGGGGGGGCCCCCCGGCACCGGCGCCCCCGCCCCCCCGCCGGAGGGGGATCGCCGGGTTTCGTCCATCAACCGCGTCTCCAGTCCACGTCGTACGGCCCGGCGGATGCGCCGTGCCGCTTCAGGAGTCGGACCGGCCGGCGGCCGGGTTCCGGAACGCGTCCTGTTCGGGCGGCCCGTGGCGGTAACCGATTGAAGTAGACATACGGTCGTGCGTATTGTTGACGGGCCCGGGATCCCCCGGGTCCGTGTGTCTTGCCGTGGAAGGGATCCCTCGTGTCCGACACAGGTCACACACTGAAGGCGGCGCGCCACGCGCAGCCGGGTCCGGCGGATGCGGTGCCCTGGGCCGCGCTGGCGACGGTCATGGTCGGGATGTTCATGGCGGTCCTGGACTCGTTCATCGTCGTCGTGGCCGGACCGGCCATCCAGAGCGACCTCGAGGCCACCGCGGGCGAGCTGCAATGGGTCCTCGCCGGCTACCAGTTGAGCTACGCGGTCCTCCTGATCACCGGCGGCCGGCTCGCGGACCTGTACGGCCGCAAGCGCGTCTTCGTCATCGGTACGGCGGTCTTCACCCTGTCGTCCGTCGCCTGTGCCGTGGCCGGTGATCCGGGCGTGCTCATCGGGGCCCGCATCGTCCAGGGCCTCGGCGCGGCGCTGATGGTCCCGCAGGTCTTCGCCGTCATCACGCTGACGGTCTCGGCGCGGAACCGGCACCGTGTCTTCGGTGTCCTCGGGGTCGTCGTCGGCATGGCATCGGTCAGCGGCCAGCTGATCGGCGGCCTCCTGATCGGCGCCGACCTCTTCCACTCCGGCTGGCGTTCGGTGTTCTGGGTGAACGTCCCCATCGGCATCGCCACGATCCTGCTGGCCCTGAGGGCCGTACCGGAGTCACGGGCGGAGCGGAACCGCACGCTCGACGTGCCCGGGGTGCTGGTCCTCAGCACGGCCCTGCTGCTGCTCACCTACCCGCTCATCCAGGGGCGGGAGGCGGGCTGGCCCTGGTGGACGTGGGCGTGCCTCACGGGCAGTGCGGCGGCGTTCACGGTCTTCGTCGCGCTCGAGCGGGCGGTGGAACGGCGCGGTGGCGAGCCGCTGATCACGCTGTCCCTCTTCGCGCAGCGCTCGTTCTCGCTCGGCATCGTCCTCGTCCTCGCCGTGTACGCGCTGCTGACCTCGTACTACCTGGCGCTGTCCATCTCGCTGCAGGACGGGCTGGGCATGTCGGCCCTCGGTTCCGGGCTGGTCTACACGCCGGCGGCGGTGACCTTCTTCCTGTGCAGTCTGATCGCCGGGCGGCTCGTCCCGAGGTATGGCCGTCGCGTCCTGGAGACCGGTGCGGTGGTCCTCGCCGCCGGCTATCTGACCACCGCCGTGGTCCTGCTGTCCGGGCCGCGCCTGACGCCCCTGCTCGTCGTCCCGACCCTGATGCTGCAGAGCGTGGGGGGCGGGCTGCTGATCACCCCGCTGCTCAACACGGTCCTGGCCCGGATAGAACCGGAGTCCGCGGGCATGGCCTCGGGTTCGCTGTCCACCGCCCAGCAGGTCGGCGCCGCGCTGGGGGTGGCGGTCGTCGGAGCGGTGTTCTTCCACTCCTTCCGGGCGGGCGCCGCCTCGGGCGACACGGTGCACGCGGCGGGACACGCCTTCGCGCTGACGTCCCTGACGGCCTGCGCCCTGGCGGCACTCGCGGCCCTACTGGTGCACCTCCTGCCCAAGGCGCCGTCCACGAAGGCCTGAGGAGGTGCGGGAGGGCGGCCCGCGGAGGGGTCAAACCGCCTTCAGGAGGGCGTCCACGGTGCGGCGGACCTTGGCGAGGACGTCCTCGTCGCCCAGGCGCAGCGCCGTGTTGGCCGCGCAGAGCACGGAGTCGAGCTGGAAGACCGCGAGGTCGACGTCGAGTTCCGCGATCTGGTGGGAGGCGACGGCCTCCCGCAGTTCCCTGCCGAGGGTGTCGAGCCATTCCCGCTGGTGGCGCAGGAGGGCGTCGCGGACCGGTCCCGGCCTGCTGTCGAAACGGGCGAGGTTGGCGACGCGGAAGCAACCGCCTTCGAACAGCGGGGTCTCGGCGTAGTCGATCCAGTGCTCGACCAGGGAGCGCAGCCGGTCGGCTCCGGGAGCCGCCTCCCGCGCCGGGCGCACGACCGCGTCGACGAACATGTCGCGCGCGAAGTCGATGGTCGCGAGCTGGAGCAGTTCCTTGGACCGGAAGAGGGTCTGGATGCCCGCCTTGCTCATGCCCGTGTCGGTGGCGAGGCGGCCGAAGCTCACGTCGTCCAGCCCGTCGATCGAGGCGATGTCGACGGCGCGCCGCAGTGCGGCCTCGCGCGTGCGCGCCCCCTTGAGCAGGCGCTTGTCCGTGATCGACACCGTGTCCGCCCGCGTGGCGAACGTGCGCGCCCCAGTGTCCATACGGCCGATCGTACCTCTGGTGTACGAGGGGCGGGCCGGTGCCGGCGCCGGGGTCAGGGGGTGCGGCGGGCCAGGACTGCGGCCAGTGCCCTGACCATCTCGCTCGCCATGACGGCCTGGCCCGAGGTGGAGAAGTGGATGCGGTCCGCGCTCAGCAGGTCCGGCCGGGAGTTGACGGGGTGGTCCCACATGTCGACGACCACGGCGCCGTAGGCGCCGGCGACGGTGCGCGTGAGGTCGTTCAGGGTGCGCACGCGTTGCGTCCAGTCGGGGAAGACCGGCACGACGTAGGCGCGCCCCAGGGTGAACGTCGTGAGCTGCGCGCCCGTCCCGGCCGCCATCTCGTACATCGTGCGCAGGTTCCGCTCGATCTCTCCGAAGTCCGGTGTGCGGCGCAGGAGGTCGTTGGCGCCGCACGGGAGGTGCAGCAGGTCCGGGCCGAAGTCCCGCACCGCGCCGGTCTGGTGGTCGAGGGTGTCGAGCGTCGTGGCGCCGTCCACCGCCGTGTTCAGGTAGGCCAGGCCGGGCCGCACCTGCCGCAGGACGTGCGCGAACCGGTCGGACCAGCCCTGGTCGCCGTAGCCGGTGCTCCTGTCCCCCGTCCCCGCGGAGAGGCTGTCGCCGATGACGGCGTAGCGCTGCCAGGGGGCGTCGAACAGGAGCGCCGCGGCGTCGACGGTGGGGAGGCAGAACGGGTCGGTCTCCTCGGTGAAGGACGTCATGGCCAAAGTGTGCGGTCGACCGTATGTACTGTCAACGCCGGGGCCGGCCCGTGTGGGTCGAGACCTGCCGGGCCGGGCCGTTGACCCCGTGCGACAACCGCGCGTTGTCGCCCGTGCGGCTCGGTTGTTGGCCGGGGCGCCGCGCCCCGCGGTCGGATGGGCCCGCACGCCGCACCGCCGGAAAGCGTCCGGGGGCGGCCGACGCCACCGAGGAGCCGACCACGATGAAAGCGTTCGTACCGACCGGAGACCCCGCCGAGCCCGTCGTGCTCGCCGATGTCGCCGAGCCGACGCCGCGCCCCGACGAGGCGCTGGTGAAGGTCGAGGCGTTCTCGGTCAACCGGGGCGAGACGTTCAGGCTGGAGCGGCCCGCCCCCGGCGACCGCCCCGGCAAGGACGTCGCGGGCCTGGTGGTGCAGGCGGCCGCCGACGGCAGCGGGCCGCCCGCGGTCACGCGGGTCGTCGGCCACCCCATGGCGGGCGGCTGGGCGGAGTACGTGGCGGTGCCGGCGCACGCGCTCGCCGAGCTGCCGGACGGCGTGTCCGTGCTGCACGGCGCGGCGCTGCCGCTGGCCGGCCTCACCGCGCTGCGGCTGCTGCGCGCGGCCGGACCCGTACTGGGCCGGCGGGTGCTGCTGACCGGTGCCTCCGGGGGCGTGGGCCACTTCGTCACCGAGCTGGCGGCCGCCGCCGGCGCACAGGTCACCGCCGTCACCCGGAACGCCGAACGGGGAGCCCGGCTGGTCGAGTTGGGCGCCGCCGAGATCGTCCACGACGTCGCCGACGCCCGGGGCCCGTACGACCTCGTGCTGGAGTCGACCGGCGGCCGGGCCCTGCCGCTCGCGCTGGCCCGGCTCGCCCGGCGCGGCACGCTCGTCTGGTTCGGGCAGGCCTGCCGCACACCGGTGACGCTGGACTTCTTCGACTTCTTCACCGGGCCCGAATCGGCTGTCGTCCGCCACTTCCACTACCTCGACGCCGACACCCGCCTCGGCGACGACCTGGCGACACTCGTCCGGCTGACCGCCGAAGGCCGCCTGCACCCCGAGATCGGCCGGGTCGCGGACTGGGCCGACACCGCGACCGCCCTCACCGACCTGCGCGACCGCCGCATCCGCGGCAAGGCCGTCCTCACCCTGTCCTGAACCACGCCCGCGAGACCCGGCGAAAGACCGCCGAAAGACCGACGAAAGACCGGCGAAGGAGCAAGACCATGACCGCCACCGACCCCATGACGGCCACCGACCCCAGGGCCGTCGTCGTCCGCTACGTCGAGGCCGTGCGCGACGGCGCCGCCGACGTCGTCCATGACAGCTTCGCCGCGGACGCCACCTGGCACTACCCGGGCGACCTGCCCGCGTCCGGGGTGTGGCACGGCCGTGACCGGATCATCGGCGAGTTCCTCGCCGGCATGGGTCCGCTCCTCGTCCCCGGCACCCTGGAGATCGAACTGACCGGCACGATCGCCGAGGGCGACCGGGTGGTGGCCGAATGGACCTCCCGGGCCGAGACCGTGTACGGCGGCAGCTACGACAACCGCTGCGTCGGCGTCTTCACGGTGCGCGACGGCAGGATCGCCTCCGTCGTCGAGTACACCGACACCCGGCACGTCGCGGCGACGCTCTTCCCGTCGGCGCAGTAGCCCGTCCGGACGATGCCGGGATGCAGTGCGGGAGCGGGTCCGTACGGTCGGTTACAGGCGCCGGGACCTGCCCGGCCGCACGTCAGGAGGGTCCATGCGCCGCATCGGCTCGACACTCGCCACCCTCGGCGCCGCCGGGGTGCTGGCGCTCGCCGTTCCCTCGTCGGTGTTCGCCACGAACGGGTTCCTGGTGATCGACGGAGTCCGTCACGACACCCCGAAGGGCTGCTTCGAGATATCCCACCTCTCCACCGTCTTCAACGTCACGGACATACCCGCCCTGGTGCACGACGTCCCGGGCTGCGCCGGCACCTTCGTCCACGTCATCCCTCCCGGACTGGCGGAGCAGGTGCCCGGGACCCACAGCATCTTCATGGGCGAACCGGCGGCGGACCTGCTGCCTCCCGCGTGACGGCCCCGGCCTCCTGGTCACGGACGCGGACCGGCGCCGCTCAACCGGTGAAGTACCGCTTGTCGCGGGCGATCGTCAGCAGCTCGTCCAGGCCCAGCGCCGGCCGCGGGCGGGTCACCGGAGCGCTCTCGGCGTAGGAGTTGACCTCCCGCACCGCGACCCGGCGGCCGTCCGGGTACAGCAGGTCGACCAGCCACACGACGGCCGAACCGCCCTTCTCCGAGGGGCCCTTGACCTTCTTGACCTTGGTGCCGTCGGCCAGGGTCGTGGCCTCGCAGTCGCCTTCGACGCCGGCGCAGCCCATGTGCCCGGCCAGGGGGGCGGTCATGTCGTACTGCGCGTCGACCTGCACCATGTTCCTGCCCCGGCCGTCGTCGTAGACGAGCTGGATCAGACCGTCGCCGGCGTTCAGGTCGGAGACGGTCCCGCCGTGCGGCAGATGGGACCGCAGCACCTCGGTCATCCGGGCGCCCGGCACCCGGTGCCCGGCCGCGGACGGGCCCGGGGACGCGGACCTCTCCGGGACGGGCAGCGCGGCGATCGCCCTGTTCCAGGCGGGGAGCAGGCGGTCCGCAGCAGCGGCCCGCTGCGGGCGGCTGCGAACTCCAGGTAGTCCGCGGGTGCTTCCCCCACCGTGTGTCCTTTCGTGGTCGGACGTCGCCTCTTACACGCGGTGGGGGTGCCGCCGCGTTACACACCTGCCGGGATCCGCCGGCCCGGGGCGGGAGGGACCGTGCGGAAATCTGTCACGGCGGGGCCAGGTCTCCGGGCCCGGCGGCGTTAGGGTTGCGGGAGGAGACAGAGGTGTCCGGTCCGTCGAGCGCGGGTGCCGCGCACGCCCGGGTCTCCCGCCGCGCCCCCCGAAACGAAGGTGCCATGCCCGCCGAGAACGCCCCTGCCGCCGGCAACCTCGACGACGACGACTACCCCGCCTACACCATGGGCCGGGCCGCGGACGTGCTCGGCACCACCCCCGCCTTCCTGCGGGCCGTCGGCCAGGCCGGACTGATCACGCCCCTGCGTTCGGACGGCGGCCACCGCCGCTACTCCCGCCGCCAGCTGCGGGTGGCGGCCCGCGCCCGGGAGCTGGTCGACCAGGGCACGCCCGTCGAGGCCGCGTGCCGCATCGTCTCCCTGGAGGACCAGCTGGACGACGCCCTGCGCCAGAACCGGGACATGCGCCGGAGGCTGGGCGAGCGCGACGCGAATACCTAGTCCCGCCGGTACAGAATTTCGGTCCGCGACGGCACGAGAATTGCCGGACGCCACGCAAAACTGCCGGGCGATGCCAACCGACGTGTGTTAACGTGATAGCAGTTGCAGTTTTGGTTGCCAGAGATTTTTTTCTTTGCAGAGCTTTCCGGATCTTTCCGGAGGGGTGATCATCGCGGCGACTCGGCTCCGTAAAGTGCGGAGTCCGCACTGCCCTCCGAGGGAGATTCAATATGGCATCTGGCACCGTGAAGTGGTTCAACGCGGAAAAGGGCTTCGGCTTCATCGAGCAGGACGGCGGCGGCGCTGACGTGTTCGCGCACTACTCGAACATCGCCACCTCCGGCTTCCGCGAGCTTCAGGAAGGCCAGAAGGTTACCTTCGACGTCACGCAGGGTCAGAAGGGCCCGCAGGCCGAGAACATCGTTCCCGCCTGACGCTGACGCGAAATCGTCGCGAACCAGCGGTTCGCGCATCATGTGGCTGGGGCCCGCGCTCTCGGGGTGCGGGCCCCCGCTCATTGTCTGAGCCCCTTTCCGGATTTCCCGGACCACGGACGCCTCCGGCCGCCACACCGAGAGCTCCGTCTCTTCACTTTTTCTTCGGCTCATTCTTGCGAATCCTCGTGCGGTCGTCACCGCTGGACGGAATTCCTCGATACGCCGCATCGAGGAAGGTTCCTTCATGAACCGCACCCCCCGTCGCTCCGGCGGCACGTCCGGCGGCTTCCGCGCGGACCGCAGGTCCACGCGCGCGGCAGGAGCCGCGCGCGGCGGCCGCGCCCGTTCCCAGGAGCCCGGCCGCCAGGGCTCCCGCCCGGGCACCGGACGCAAGGGCGGCCCGGCCGCGCACTCCTCCCCGCGCCGGCAGGAGTTCGCCCTGCCGGTCACCCTCACCGAACCGCTGCCGGCGGTCGAGACGTTCGCCGAACTCGACATGCCCGAACGGCTGCTGGCCGCACTGGGCACCGAGGGCGTCACCCTGCCCTTCCCGATCCAGGCGGCCACCCTGCCGAACGCGCTGGCCGGCCGGGACGTCCTGGGCCGGGGCCGTACCGGCTCGGGCAAGACCCTCGCCTTCGGCCTGCCGCTGCTGGCCCGGCTGGACGGACAGCGGGCCCAGCCCCGGCAGCCGCTCGCCCTCGTCCTCGTCCCCACCCGGGAACTGGCCCAGCAGGTCACCGACGCGCTCACGCCCTACGCCCGCGCCCTGCGGCTGCGGCTCGCCACCGTGGTCGGCGGCATGTCGATCGGCCGGCAGGCGAGCGCGCTGCGCGGCGGCGCCGAGGTCGTCGTCGCGACCCCGGGCCGGCTGAAGGACCTCATCGAGCGGCGCGACTGCCGGCTCGACCAGGTCTCGGTCACCGTCCTGGACGAAGCCGACCAGATGGCCGACATGGGGTTCATGCCCCAGGTGACCGCGCTGCTCGACCAAGTACCGGCCCGCGGCCAGCGGTTGCTGTTCTCGGCCACCCTGGACCGCAACATCGACCTCCTGGTACGCCGCTACCTCCACGACCCCGTGGTGCACTCGGTCGACCCGTCCGCGGGCGCCGTCACCACCATGGACCACCACCTGCTGCACGTGCACGACGACGACAAGCAGACCGCCGCGACCGAGATCGCCGCGCGCGACGGACGTGTGATCATGTTCCTGGACACCAAGCACGCGGTGGACCGGCTCACCAAGCACCTGCTGTCCGTCGGGGTGCGCGCCTCGGCCCTGCACGGCGGCAAGTCCCAGTCCCAGCGCAACCGGACGCTCGCCCAGTTCAAGGACGGCCAGGTCACGGCCCTGGTGGCCACCAACGTCGCCGCCCGCGGCATCCACGTCGACGGCCTCGACCTGGTCGTGAACGTCGACCCGCCCGGCGACCACAAGGACTACCTGCACCGCGGCGGCCGTACCGCGCGGGCCGGCGAGTCCGGCACCGTCGTCACCCTCGTCCTGCCGCACCAGCGGCGCGCGGTGGACCGCCTGATGAACGACGCCGGCATCGCCGCGCAGACCGCCCGGGTCCGCCCGGGCGAGACCGAGCTGCAGCGGATCACCGGCGCCCGGACGCCCTCCGGCGTGCCCGTCGTCCTCACCGCGCCGGCCGAGAACCGCCGCGAGGGCAAGGGATCGTCCGCCGGCCGGCGCCGCAGGGGCGGCGCGGGGCGCGGCAAGGGCGCGGGGGCCGTCCGCGGGGAGAACGGCCAGGGCACCGGCCGCGGCGGGGAGACCCGGGCCCGTCGGCCCGCTTCCCGGAACGACGCGTAGTCCGGGCGCGGGGACGGCACTCCCGGCGGACGGGGCTGAGCCGCGCCCGGTCGACCCGGCCCTTAAGGCACGGGCCGGCGAGGACACGCTCGGCCGGTGACGCGCGGGATGTGACGCGGGAACGGAGGAGCGGGCCGCACCCTGGGGTGCGGCCCGCTCCTCCTTCGGCGTCAGAGGGAGACGCTGACGCTGACGTGGTCGTACTGGGCGGCGGTGGCCAGCACCTGGTTGCCGACGGCGCCGAGGCCGGCCAGGACGTCCGCGTCGCTGACCGCCGTGGGACCGGCGGCCAGGCCGGCGTGCGGGCTCAGGCCGCCGGAGACGCCGTCCAGTTCGGCGTCGGAGATCTCGGCGGTCTCGACCTGGGGAGCGGAGTTCATGAGGAGACTTCCCTTCGTATGGATGAGCCACGAGGGGGGCGGCCCGCGGGGACGGAACGCGGGTCTCGCGGCGCTGGGGATCAAAGCACGGACCGCGCCCGTCATCCAGCCGTCCGGCCCGCCCGCAGGGGGCGTCGGGCGGTGCGGCGGTCGCATCCGTGCAGGCGCGCACACGGCCCCCGGACAGCGTCTCCATATTCCTCACGGCTCCGTGACCCGGAGCGGCCCGTGCCCCCGTCGACGGAACGGGACACTCCGCACGAACGGGGAATCCCGTGGCGCGCCCCGGCGCCGACTCCCGGCGCGCGGGCGGGAATTGCGCACGCGGTGTGCAGATTCACCGAACCCGGCGGATCCGCCGTTGCCGGCGCGGCTCAGCCGGTGTGCACGCCGAGGGTGGTGTCGATGAGGGCGGCCACCTCGGTGAGCCGCTCCTCCAGGTAGAAGTGGCCGCCGCGGAACTCGGTCACATCGGCCCCGGCGACGGAGTACGCGGACCAGCCGGCCGCGGCCTCGGCCGTGGCCACCGGGTCGCTGTCGCCCACCAGGGCGCTGATCCGGCAGCGCAGCGGGGGCCCCGGGGTCCAGGTGTAGCCGCGCAGCGCCCGGTAGTCGGCGCGGACGGCCGGGAGCACGAGGGCCATCAGGTCGGGGTCGTCGAGGACGACCGCCGCGGTGCCGCCGAGCGCGCGCAGCTCCGCGACGATCTCGGCGTCGCCGGCGGCGATGCCGTAGTCGCTGCGCCGCTCGCGGGGCGGCACCTGCCCGGAGACGAACAGCCGGGACGGTTCCGGGAGCCGCCACCGTTCCAGGCGGCGCACGGTCTCGTAGGCGAGCAGCCCGCCCATGCTGTGGCCGAAGACCGCGTAGGGGCCGTCGGTGAGCGGGCGCAGAGCCGCGGCGATGTGGTCCGCCAGCCGGCCGATGTCCTCGACGGGCGGCTCGTCGAACCGCTCCTGGCGGCCCGGGTACTGGACGGCGACGACGTCGACGTCCGGCGCGAGCTCCCGGGCCAGCGGCAGGAAGCTGCTGGCGGCGCCGCCGGCGTGGGGGAAGCACACCAGGCGCGGCCCGCGGGCCGTGGTGGTGTCGAACCGCCTCAGCCACTTACTGTTCACCGTCGTTCCCGCCTTCTCCCATCGCGCTGTGCGTCCTTGTGCGGCGCCGGTGCCGCCGTCAGGCGTCCAGCAGTGCGTCCAGCAGTTCGGGTCCGTACGACCGGGTCAGCCACTCCTGGTCGTAGACGGTCTCCAGGTAGCTCGCGCCCAGGTCGGGGGCGACGGCGACCGCGGTGAGTCCGTCGCCGCCCCGGGTGGTCAGCCAGTCGAGCGCGCCGCTGACGACGGTGCCCGTCGAGCCGCCGAAGAGGAAGCCCTGGCCGACCAGCCGGTGGCACATGCGGACCGTGTCGGGCTCGGAGACGTACACCACGTCGTCGACGAGCGAGGGGTCGAGGATCTGCGGGCGCACCCCGGTGCCCAGGCCCGGGATCAGCCGGCGTCCGGCCGGTCCGCCGAAGGTCACCGAACCCGTCGTGTCGATCGCGACGACCCGGACCGAGGGCAGGTTCTCCCGGAAGTAGGTGGCGCAGCCCATCAGCGTGCCGGTGGTGCCCGCGCCGATGAACAGCACGTCGAGTCCGGGGAACGCCTCGGCGATCGCCGGAGCGGTGGTGCGGTAGTGGCTCGTCCAGTTGCCGGGGTTGGCGTACTGGTTCAGCCACAGGTATTCGGGGTTCTTCTCCAGCAGCCGCTGGACGAGGGACAGCCGGGCGCCGAGGAATCCGCCCTCGGGGTCGGGTTCGGTGACGACGTGGACCTCGGTGCCGAAGGTCTCCATGAGCCGGCGTGCGGTGCCGGTGCAGCGGGTGTCGGTCACGCAGACGAAACGGTAGCCGCGGCTCGCGGCGACGAGGCCGAGGGCGACGCCCATGTTTCCCGAGGACGATTCGATCAGCGTGTCGCCCGGGCGGATCTCGCCGGTCCGCTCTTTCGCCCGGACCATTTCGGTGGCGGCCTTTATCTTGACCGAACCGGAGAAATTGAACCCCTCGCACTTGAGGAAGAGCTGCCGCCCCAGACTGGGCATCAGGTCGACATAGAGATCCTCCACATTGAAATCGACGGGGTTCGAGATGACAGTCGCCATGTGGTGCAGCCCAATCTCGTCCAGGAGGGGCAGCCACACACCGTCGGACACCCCAAGCGGAGACTCTCCTTCGACCGCCCGTCGATCATCTGCGCGGCTTCGATATTTGGCCTATACCTAGCCTATGCACAGGCCCGTCGCAGACGGTCGGCGCGGGGGCGTCCGGCTCCGCCCGGGGTCCGGAGCCGTATCGGGTGCGCCGCTGTTGGGCGCCGGTGGAGCGGGCGCCGCCGGCCGTCGCCGAACGACCGGATTTCGGCGTCCGCTCACGGAAAATTACACCTGCCACAGATCGTTTGCAGGTGGTTGGAACCGGAAGTTCCGACTGTCGGCCGACCTGGGGTTGTCTCCCCTTCCGGGCCCCACAAGCCCCCGCAAGCCAGACATAGCCGAAGATCCACATATAGCGTTAACAGGACGTCATCTCCTCCTTCATTCGCAATCCAGCCACCCTTTCGATCCGGCCTCCGGCGCAGGCCGGGGCCGCATTTTCCCACCCCTTGACGCACGTTCGCACACGTGATTACGCTCACGGCGTCGGCAAATTTTGACCACATCCGACCAGGTCGAAATCCGACGACGAAACGGGGGCTTGACCATGTCTTTCTTCTGTGGCCGTGCGAGGCCATCCATTCCTTCCATTGAGCTGAACGCTCTGGAAAATCCTCTTTAACGGCGCCAAGCAGCCAACAAAACGTCCTGTCGCGACACCTGGCGTTTCTGCATGCGCCAGGTGCCCGCTGCGCGATCAGCACGGCCGATAAGGAGCACAGTACGTGATGCAATTCAGAATCCTGGGCCCGGTCGGAATATGGTCTGGCGCCGCGGAGGTCCCGCTGAGCGGAACCAAGCAGCGCACCATGCTCGCCGCCCTCCTGCTGGCCGGCGGGCGGGTCATCCCGGACTACCGGCTCAGTCAGGCCTTATGGGGGAGCGAGCCGCCCTCCACCCATCAGGCGCAGCTCTACACCTACGCCTCCCGGCTGCGCCAGCACCTGGAGGACCACGCGGAGATCGTCCGCAAGGGATCCGGCTACCTGATGCGCGTCACCGCCGGACGGTTCGACTACGGGGACTTCACCGTGCTGTGCCGGGCGGGCCGCGACGCGCTGTCCTCCCGCCGGTACGACGACGCGGCCGACAACCTGCGCGCCGCCCTGTCCCTGTGGCGGGGGCCGACCCTCACGGACGTGACCGACCACCTGGGCGAGACCGAGCGGCCGATCATCGAGGAGGCCTACATGGAGGCGCTGGAGGGCCGCATCCTCGCGGACCTCGCGCTCGGCCGGCACGACCAGCTGGCCTCGGAACTCATCGGCCTGGTCCAGGCCCACCCGCTGCGCGAGACCCTGCGCGCCCAGCTCATGGTGGTGCTGTACGCGTCCAACCGGCAGGCCGAGGCCTTCGCCGTGTACCACGAGGGCCGCCGCAGGCTGGAGGAGGAGCTCGGGGTCGACCCGGGCTCGGCGCTGCGCCGCACCTACGAGGCGATCCTCGCCGGAGGCATCGACCAGAGCTGGTACGCCCAGCTCATCGGCGTGCCCGCGCAGAGGGCGGAGCGGCGGAGCGGTGCCCCGCTCACCGCGATGGCCATCCGCACCCCGATCATGACGCCGTCGGCGGCCGGCCCGTTCGCCCACCCGTGGCACGAGGAGGTCCCCGCCGACCGCGGCCCCCTCAGCCGCAACGTCATAGTGCGCTGAGGACACCGGCCGGGGCAGGGCCGCGGGACGGCTCCGCAGCCCTGCCGGCTGCCCGGCTCCTTCGGCTCCCCACTCCGTGGCGTCCGCGGTCGGGTCAGTCCGACATGGCGACCAGGACCCGGCGGGGGCCCGTGAAGGGGCGTCGGCCGTGGGCGACGAGGACGTTGTCGATGAGCAGCAGGTCGCCGGCCTGCCAGTCGACGTCGACGGCGGCGTCCAGGCCGCGGTCGCGGACCTGGGTGACGTAGGCGTCCGGGATCGGGGAGCCGTCCGCGAAGGACACGGACTGCGGCAGGTCCCGCTCCGGCATGATCCTGCTGAGCGCCGCCGCCGTCTCGTCGCCGAGCCCGGCGGCGTGCCACTGGTCGGCCTGGTTGAACCAGACCTCCGTACCGGTGACGGGATGGCGCACGGTCGCCGGCCGCACCTGCGTCACCCGCAGGCCGCCGTCCGGCTTCCACTCGTACCGCGCCTCGGCGCTCTCCAGGAACTTCTCGACGTCGTCACGGGACTCGGTCTCGAAGGTCTCCTGCCAGCTCTTGCCGAAGCCGCGCCCGCCGTGCAGGTTCTGCGTGTAGCGGACCCCCCGCGCGAAGCCCTCCCGGACCTCCGGGTCCAGCAGCCGCAGCCAGCGCGCGCCGTCCACCACCGGGGTGGCACCGCCCGTCTCGGGGGCGCGCTCGCAGAAGAACAGCAGCCGGGCGGGCCACTGGTGGGCGTAGCTCATCTCGTTGTGCATCGAGATGGTGTACTGCGGCGGGTACTCGGTCGAGGTGTAGACGTTCCGGCCCACCTTGGTGCGCGGCGAGTTGCCGTGGACGTAGGCGAGCCGCCGGGGCAGCAGCGGGGCCATCACCGTGTCCAGCTCGGCCGGGTCGATCCCGAAGCCGCGGAAGACCACCGCCTTGTGCCGGGCCAGCAGCCCGGTCAGGTCGCCGAGCTCTTCCAGCAGGCCGAGCAGCCCCCGCGCGGTGGCGGGGGTCCGCGCGTCCGGCCTGACGACATGCGGTGCCCATGCGTCGTCGCGGTCTTCCTCCACGGCTTCTCCTTTCGGCGTCAGCTCGCTGAAGAGCCTGGGGACGGCTTCTATATTTCTTCGCTATTCGGTCGATAGCCGGGGCCGTATAGATCGGCTATAGCAGCTGTCCCCATGGTGGCCGGGATAGGCGAGCAATGGAGTCGAGAATGGGAGACAGGGACGCGATGCGACTGCCTTTGTCCGCCGGCCAGCAGGGAATCTGGTTCGCCCATCGGCTGGATCCCTCGGGGCAGCGGTTCACCTGCGCCGAGTACATCCTCATCGACGGCGCCGCCGACCTCGGCCGGCTCCGCGCCGCCTGGGCGCTGCTGCGGGCGGAGGCCGAGGTGGTGCGCGTCCGCGCGGTGGTCGAGGACGCCGGCCTGTGGCAGGTGGTCGACCCGGAGCACGCGGTCGACCTGCCGCTGATCGACTTCTCTGGGTCGGACGCGGCACTTGAGGACGCGCTGCGCTGGATGCACGAGGACGTGCGCCGGCCCGTCGACCTGGCCACCGGACCGCTGTCCGCGTTCGCCCTGCTGCGGCTCTCCGACGCCCGTACGATCTTCTACTACCGAATACACCACGTCGCCGTCGACGGATACGGAGTTCATCTCCTCGGCCGGCGCCTGGCGGAAATCTATTCGGCGCTGGAGCGGAACCCCGAGGACCCCGGTGAAGAGGCATCCGCCGGCGCCTTCGGAACGCTCGCCGACCTGTATGCGGAAGAGCGGAACTACCGCGACTCCGACGATTTCGCGGCCGACCGCTCCTATTGGCTCGACCGGTTTTCCGACCGGCCCGAACCGGCCCGCGTCCCCGCCCCGGCCGGCCCCCTCGCCCCGCTCCCCGAGGACCGGCTGCGCCCGCGCCTGACCCGGCTGCTCCAACCCGCCGACGTCGCTCTGCTGGAGAAGGCGGCCGCGGCCACCGGCACCACCTGGCAGGTGGTGTTCGCCACCGCGGTCGCCGTCTACGTGTCCCGCCTGTCCGGCCGCGCCGGCGTGGTGCTCGGCCTCCCGGTCACGGCCCGGCGCAGCGTGGCGGCCCGCCGTACTCCCGGCATGGTGACCAACACCGTGCCCCTGCGGCTGGACGCCGCGCCCGGCAGCACGCTGGCGGGGCTCGTGCCGCGCATGACCCGCGAGATGCACCGGGCGCTGCGGCACGAGCGGTTCCGGCTGGAGGACCTGCACCGCGAACTCGGCGCGGACGGCGACATGAGCGCGCTGCTGGGCCCGATCGTCAACTTCATGCCCTACGGCGGTGCGCTGCGCTTCGGACCGCACCCGGCCACCTCGCACAACCTGGCCTCGGGCCCGGTGCCCGACCTCTTCGTCACCGTGCGCCCGGACCCGACGGGCGAGGCCACGATGCTGGTCCTGGAGGGCAACCCCGACCGGTACGACCTGCCCGCGCTGGAGGAGCACCTGGCGCGGCTGACCGGGTTCGTGCGGACCGTCGCCGAACAGCCGCACGCCGTGCTCGACACGGTCGACGTGCTGCTGCCCGCGGAACGCGCACGGCTGTTCGCCGCGGGCGAGGGCGCGCCGGCCCCCGCGGCCGACGCCACCGTGGTGGCCCTGTTCCGGCAGCGGGCGGCCGACGCGCCCGGCGCCGTCGCGGTCGTGGACGGCCCGGCCGAGCTGTCGTACCGCGAACTGGACGTCCTCTCCGAGCAGTTGGCCGAACGGCTGGCCGAACGCGGGGTCGGTCCGGGCGACCTGGTCGGCATCGCGCTGCCCCGCTCCGCCGGGCTGGTGGCGGCCCTGCTGGCGGTGCTGAAGGCGGGGGCGGCGTTCGTGCCGCTCGACCTGGCGCATCCGGCCGAGCGGATCGCCGCCATCCTCGACGACACCGCGCCCGCCCTCGTGATCTGCGTGGCGGGCAGCCGCTCCCGGCTGCCCGCCACGACGGCGTGCCTGCTGATGGAGGAACGGCAGAGCGGACAGGACGGGCGGGCCTCCGCCGGCGGGAGCGCGGGCGGCGCGGCCCGGCCCGACCCCGACCCGGAACTGCCGGCGTACGTGATCCACACCTCCGGCTCGACCGGCCGCCCCAAGGGCGTCGTCGTGCCGCACCGGGCGCTGCGCACCCTGGTCGCGGACCACGTCGACCGCTACGGCCTCGGCCCCGACGGCCGCGTGCTGCAACTGGTCTCGCCCGGCTTCGACGTGGCGATGGCCGACATCTGGCCCGCGCTCGCGGCGGGCGCCCGGCTGGTGCTGGCGCCGCCCGGCCGCACCACCAGCGGCGAGGCGCTGGCCCGGCTGCTCCGCGCCCACCAGGTCACCCACGCCGCGATCCCGCCCGCGTTCCTGACCCGGCTGCCCGCCGACGACCTGCCCGCCCTGCGCGTGCTGATCACCGGCGGCGAGCCCCCGGCCCCCGAGGTGCTGCGCCGCTGGACCGGCGGCGGCCGGCGCGTCTTCAACGAGTACGGCGTCACCGAGGCGACCGTGACCAGCACGGTGAGCCGTCCGCTGGACGACGGACAGGACGTGCCGGTCGGCACCCCGGTCGCGGGCTGCCGGGTGTACGTGCTGGACGAGGCCCTGCTGCCCGTCGTACCGGGCGCGGTCGGCGAGCTGTACCTGGCCGGGGAGGGGGTGGCCCACGGCTACCTGGGGCGCCCCGCGCTGACCGGCGAACGGTTCCTGCCCTGCCCGTACGGCCCGCCGGGGAGCCGGATGTACCGCACCGGCGACCTCGTCCGGTGGCGGCCCGACGGGCAGCTGGCGTACCTGGGCCGGGCCGACGACCAGATCAAGATCCGCGGGTTCCGGGTGGAGCCCGGCGAGATCCGGTCCGTCCTCGCCGGCCACCCGGCGGTGGACGCCGCGGTGGTGACGGTGCGCGAGGACCGGGCGGGCCACCGGCAGCTAGTGGCCTACGTCGTCCCGCGCCCGGACGCCGAGGCCGACCCGGCCGCACTGCGCCGGTTCGCGGCCCGCTCCCTGCCCTCCCACATGGTCCCCGCGGCCGTCGTCCCGCTGGCCGAGCTGCCGCTGTCGCCGAACGGAAAGGTGGACGAACGGGCGCTGCCCGCCCCGGACTTCGGCGCGGACACCGGGGAGTTCCGGGAGCCGCGCACCGCCCGGGAGAAGGAGCTGTGCGCCGTGTTCGCCGACGTCCTCGGCGTGGACCGGGTCGGTGCCGGCGACTCGTTCTTCGACCGGGGAGGTGACAGCATCGGCGCGCTGAAGCTGGTGACCCGGGCCCGCGAACGCGGCCTCGCCGTGGAGCTGGCCGACGTCTTCGCGCACCCCACGCCCGCCGGGCTCGCCCCGCTGGCCCGGCAGCTCACCGACGCCGAGCCGGCCGGGCCGGCCGCCGCCGACCTGGTCGACCTGGCGCCGGAGGAGCGGGAGGCGCTGGCCGCGGCCCACCCCGGCCTCACCGAGGTGCTCCCGCTGGCCCCGCTCCAGGAGGGGCTGCTCTTCCACAGCATCCTGGCCGAGGGCGGCGTCGACGCCTACGCCGCCCAGCTCCGCCTGGACGTCGAGGGGCCGCTGGACCGGGAACTGCTGCGGGCGGCGGCCACCGCGCTGCTGGACCGGCACTCCGGGCTGCGGGTGGCGTTCCGGCACACCGGGCTGTCCCGGCCGGTGCAGGTGGTCTGCGCCGACGTCCGGCCGCCGTGGGCGGAGGAGGACCTGACCGGCCTGCCCGCGCAGGACCGGCCGGAGCGGGCCGAACTGCTGGCCGCGCGGGAACGGGAGCGGCCCTTCGACATGACGGCACCGCCGCTGCTGCGGTTCCTGGTGCTGCGGCTGGCCGACGACCGGCACCGGATCGTGCTGACCGGCCATCACATCCTGTGGGACGGCTGGTCCACGGCGATCCTGGTGCGGGAGCTGTTCGCGCTGTACCGCGGCGGTGCGGACGCCGGGGCGCTGCCCCCGGCCCCCGCGCACCGCGAGCACCTGCGCTGGCTGGCCCGGCAGGACCTCGGGGCCGCCCGGCAGGCCTGGGGCGAGGCGCGTGCCGGGCTGCCCGGACCCACGTACGTCGCCCCGGACGTGTCCGGGCCGGCGCCCGACCGGCAGCAGCACCGCGAGCGCGCCCTCGACGAGGAGACCACCGCGGCGCTCACCGCCGGCGTCCGGGCCCACGGGCTCACCCTGAACACGGCCGTGCAGGCCGCGTGGGGGCTGCTGCTGGCGCGGCTCACCGGCAGCGACGACGTCGTCTTCGGCACCTCGGTGTCGGGCCGGCCGCCGGAGCTGACCGGGGTCGCGGACATGGTGGGGCTGCTCACCAACACCGTGCCGGTCCGCCTGCGGCTGCGCCCCGACGAGCCGCTGCCCCGGATGCTGGCCCGCCTGCAGCGGGAACAGACCCGGCTGCTTCCGCACCACCACCTGCCCCTCGCCGACATCCAGCGCCAGGCACCCGTCACGGGCCACCGGGACGGCACGCTGTTCGACACCGCGACCACCTTCGTCACGTACGCCTTCGACGCCACGGACGCGGACACCGCGGACACCACGGTCTCCGCGGCCTCCGCGGCCGGTACGCGCACGACCGGCCCGGACACGGCTGCCGGCCCGGACGCCGCCGCCGGCGCGGGCGGGCCGATGAACGGCACGGGCGGCACGAGCAGCTCGGAGGGCACGGGCGGCTCGGACGGCTCGGACGGCACGGGCGGCCCGAGCAGCTCGGACGGCACGGGCGGCACGCGCAACCCCGAGGCCACGAGCGGCCCGGACACCACCGCCGGCGCGGGCGGGCCGATGAACGGCGCGGGCGGCGTGGGCGGCACGAGCAGCTCGGACGGCACGGGCGGCGCGCGCGATCCCGAGGCCACGGGCGGCCCAAACACCACCGTCACGGGCGGCCCGGAAACCACCGTCACCACGGGCGCCCCGGACGCCGTCGGCGCGGGCGGGCCTCGGGTCGTAGGGGTCGAGGTGCGGGACGGGACGCACTTCGCGTTGCGGCTGGTCGCCCTGCCCGGGCCGCGGCTGCGGCTGCGGCTCGGGCACCGTCCCGACGCGTTCTCCCGGGCCGAGGCCGACGCCCTGCTGGACCGGCTGGTGCACGAGCTGACCGACGCGGCCGCCCGGCTCTGACCGGCACCCCCCGCACCACCCGACGCAACACGACCGAGGAGGCGAGGCGGCCTTGCGCACGCCCGACGTATTCATCAAGGGACTCGGGGTCCACCTCCCGGGCACCACGAGCATCGACGAGGCCGTCGCCCAGGGGCTCTACCCCGAGTTCGAGGCCGAGCTGCACGAGCTGGCCGGCGCGGCGGTGGCCGGGGACACCCCGGCCCCCGAGATGGCCCTGCGGGCCGCCGAGGAGGCGTGCAAGCGGGCCGGGCACCGACCCGACGACACCGACCTGCTGCTGTACGCGGACTCCTGGCACCAGGGCCCCGACGGCTGGCAGCCGCAGTACTACCTGCAACGGCACCTCGTCGGCGACCACGCCCTGGCGGTCGAGGTACGGCAGGGCTGCAACGGCATGTTCGCCGCCCTGGAGCTGGGCTCCTGGTACCTGCGCGGCCGGCCGGCACCGGAGAGCGGAGACCGGGCGCCGACCGCGCTGCTCGTCGCCTCCGACAACTTCGGCACGCCGATGATGGACCGCTGGCGGATGGGGCCGGGCTACGTCGCGGGCGACGCCGCCAGCGCCGTCCTGCTCACCACGCAACCCTCGTTCGCGCAGCTCCTCGCGGTGGAGTCGGTCACCGTCTCGGAGGCCGAGCAGATGCACCGCGGCACCGAACCGCTGTTCCCGCCCGGGCCGACGACCGGCCGGGCCCTGGACTTCCAGGCGCGCAACGCCGAGTACAAGCAGGCGGCGCTGGCCTCGGGCACCGGCACCGCCGCCCTGGTGAAGGTGCACGCCCGGACCCTGGAACTGGTCGACCGGGTCCTCGACGCCTCCGGGATCGCCCTGTCCGACGTCACCCGCGTCGCCTACATGAACTACTCGCGGGAGATCGTCGAGCAGCGCTGCATGGCCGCCCTCGGCCTGCCGATGGAGCGGTCGACCTGGGAGTTCGGCCGGACCGTCGGCCACCTCGGCGCCAGCGACCAGATCGTGTCGCTCGACCACCTGCTGCGCACCGGCGAACTGGGCCCCGGGGACCACCTGCTGATGCTCGGCGTGGGCCCGGGCGTGACCCTCTCGTGCGCCGTCGTACGGATCCTGCACCCCGCTCCGTGGTGCGGCTGACCAGGCGATGCCAAGGCAAGGAGACGAAGTAGTGGCTGCTGATGAACCCATTGCCGTGATCGGGGCCGGCTGCCGGCTCGCCGGTGACGCCGACTCGCCCGCCGCTTTCTGGGACATGCTGCTCTCCGGCCGGGACGGCATCGGCCCGGTGCCGGACGGCCGCTGGGACGCCTACCGCGAGCAGGGCCCGAGCCACGGCGCGGCGGTGCGCCGCGCCGACATCCCCGGCGGATTCCTCAAGGACATCGAGGGGTTCGACTCCGCCTTCTTCGGGCTCAGTCCCCGCGAGGCGGAGCTGATGGACCCCCAGCAGCGGCTGCTGCTCGAAGTGGTGTGGGAGGCGCTGGAGGACGCGGGCATCCCGCCGCTCAGCCTGGCCGGCGGCGACACCGGGGTGTTCGTCGGCATCGGCTCCGACGACTACGGCCGCCGGCTGCTGGAGGACCTGCCGACCATCGAGGCGTGGACCGGCATCGGCAGTGCGCTGTGCGCCGCCGCCAACCGCATCTCCCACGCCCTGGACCTGCACGGTCCGAGCATGGCGGTGGACACCGCCTGCTCCGCCTCCCTGGTCGCCACCCACCTGGCCTGCCAGAGCCTGCGCGCCGGGGAGAGCGGCATCGCCCTGGTCGGCGGGGTCAACCTGATCGTCGGGCCGGGCCTGTCGCTCACCCTGGAGGCCGCCGGCGCCACCGCGCCCGACGGGCGGTGCAAGCCGTTCGACGCCGCGGCCGACGGCTACGGGCGCGGCGAGGGCGGCGCCGTCCTCGTCCTCAAGCGGCTGTCCGACGCCCGGCGCGACGGCGACCGGGTCCTCGCGGTGGTCCGGGGCAGCCACGTCGCCCAGGACGGCCGCACCAACGGCATCATGGCGCCGAGCGGCACCGCGCAGCAGCGGCTGCTGGAGGAGACCCTGCGCCGCACCGGTGTCGACGCCGGCAGCGTGGACTACGTCGAGGCGCACGGCACCGGCACCCGGCTCGGCGACCCGCTGGAGGCCGGCGCGCTGTCCGCGGTGTACGGCGCCGGGCGGCCGGCCGGGCAGCCGCTGCTGATCGGCTCGGTCAAGCCCAACATCGGCCACCTGGAGGCCGGTGCGGGCGCGGCCGGGCTGCTCAAGGCCGTCCTCGCGCTGGCGCACGGGGAGATCCCGCCCACGCTGAACCACTCCCGGGGCAACCCCGCGATCGACTGGGACGGCAACGGCCTGCGGGTGGTCACCGAGCGCACCGCCTGGCCGCGGCACGAGGGGCCGCGCCGCGCCGCGGTGTCCGGTTTCGGCTACGGCGGCACCATCGCGCACGTGCTGCTCGAACAGGCACCGGAGCCGGCCGGCGGCACCGGTGCGCAGCCGGCCCCGGAGACCGGCGAGGCACGGCTGTTCCCGCTGTCGGCCCGGTCCCGGGAGGGCCTGCGGGCCGCGGCCCGGGACCTCGCGGAGTGGCTCACCGGCACCGGACGGCAGACCGCCCTCGACTCGGTCGGCCACACCCTGGCGCTGCGCCGCTCGCACCTGGAGCACCGGGCCGCGGTCGTCGCCGCCGACCACGCCGAACTCGCCGCCGGGCTGCGGCTGGTCGCCGACGGCGAGGAGTCCCGCCAGGCGGTCACCGGCTCCGCGCCGGCCGACCCGGGCGCGGGCCTGGTCTGGGTGTTCTCCGGACACGGCTCGCAGTGGGCCGGCATGGGCCGCGAACTGCTCGCCGCAGACCCGGAGTTCGCTGCGGCCATCGACGAACTGGAGCCCGTCTTCCTGGAGGAGATCGGCTTCTCCCCGCGGCAGCTGCTGCTCGACGGCGACTTCGAGACCGTGGACCGCATCCAGACGATGATCTTCGCGGTGCAGATCGGGCTGGCCGCCGTATGGCGTGCGCACGGTGTGCGGCCGGACGCCGTCATCGGGCACTCGGTCGGCGAGATCGCCGCGGCCGTGACCGCCGGCGCGCTGTCCGTGACGGACGGCGCCCGGCTGATCTGCCGCCGCTCGCTGCTGCTGCGGCGGGTGGCCGGCAAGGGCGCGATGGCGATGGTCGGGCTGTCCCTCGCCGAGACCGAGGCCCGGCTCGACGGCCGTACCGACGTCGTCGCGGGCATCGCCTCCTCACCGGGCTCCACCGTGGTCACCGGTGCGCGGGCCGCGGTCGAGAAGCTGATCGAGGCCTGGCAGGCGGACGGCGTGCAGGTGCGCCGGGTCGCCTCCGACGTCGCCTTCCACAGCCCGCAGATGGACGAACTGGTCGCGGACCTCGCCGCCGCGGCCCACGACCTCACCCCGGGCGCGCCGCGCATCCGGATGTACAGCACCGCGCTGACCGACCCGCGGACCACACCGGCCGCCGACGGCGCCTACTGGGCGGCCAACCTGCGCAACACCGTCCGGCTCGCCGCGGCCGTCGAGGCCGCCGCCGAGGACGGTCACCGCCGCTTCCTGGAGCTGTCGGCCCACCCGGTGGTGGCCCACTCCGTCCGCGAGACCCTCGTCGAACAGGAGCTGACAGAGGGCGTGTTCGTGGGCTCCACGCTGCGCCGCGACCAGTCCGACCGGCTCTCCCTGCTGGCCGCGCTCGCCGCCGCGCACACCGCGGGCATCGCGGTGGACTGGCGCCGGCTGCACCCGCGGGGCGACCTGACGACGCTGCCGGCCGCCGCCTGGCAGCGGCTTCCGCACTGGCGGAGGACGTCCCCGTCCGGTGCCGCGGGCAGCCTCGAACACGACGCCGACACCCACGCGTTGCTCGGCTCGCCCACCAGCGTGGGCGGCCGCCCGCTGACCCTGTGGCGCACCCACCTGGAGGAGGGCAACCGGCCCTACCCGGGCAGCCACACCATCGACGGCGTCGAGATCGTCCCCGCCGCCGTCCTGCTGAACACGTTCCTGGCCGCCACCGGCGGACCCGGCGCGCACACCCTGCGGGACGTGGCGCTGCGGGTGCCGCTGACCGCCGCGGAGCGGCGCGAGGTGCAGGTGCTCCGCGAGGACGACGCCGTGCGGATCGCCTCCCGGCCCGCCGAGGGCGACGGCGACTGGCTCGTGCACACCACCGCGGTGAGCGCCGGCCCCGAGGCGCCGTCCGGCACCCTGGCGGAACTCCCGGCCGACGCGGCGGACGCCGACCCGGCTCAGATCCTGCGGCACCTGGCCTCGGTGGGCGTGCCCACCATGGGCTTCGAATGGACCGTGACGGCGCTGCGCCGCGCCGAGGGCCTGCTGCACGCGCGGGTGCTGGCCCGTCAGCCGGAGCGGGCGCCCGCCACCTGGGCCCCGGTCCTGGACGCCGCCCTGTCCATCGCCCCCTCCGCCTACCCGGGACCGGCGGCGCTGCGCATGGTCGCGGGCGTCGCCGAGGTGCGGGTGGCGCCGGAGCCCCCGGCGGACGGCACGGCCGTCGACGTCCGGGTACGGCACGACGCCGCCACCGGCACCGTGGACGTCCTGGTCGCCGGGGACGACGGCCGGGTGCTCGCCGCGCTGCGCGGGGTGCGGTACGCCGACGTCGGCAACGGCGCGGCGGGCGCAACCCCGGCACGCCGGCTGGTGCACGAGATCCGGTGGCGGCCCGCCGCGCTCGGCGGCCCCCGCGAGGGACGCGGCGTCGAGGACGTCGTGCTGGTCGGTGCCGTCGGCTCCGCGACCGCGGCGGCCCTCGGCGAGCGGCTGGCCGCCGACGGGGCGCGGGTGCGGCTGCTGAAGAGCGCCGCCGAACTGGACGGCCTGCCCGGTCTGGCCGAGGCCACGGACGTCGTCGTGCTGCCCGACCCGGCCGCCGCGGACGACACCGCCCCGGACTCCGCGCCGGCCTGGCTGCTGCTGGACACCACCCGGCGGCTGGCCGCGCTGGACACCACCGTCTTCCCGCGGCTGTGGGCCCTGACCACCGGCGTGCTGGAGAGCCGGGAGGCCACCGCGCCGGCCCAGGGCGCGCTGTGGGGCCTGGGCCGGGTGATCGGCGGCGAGCACGGCGAGCTGTGGGGCGGGGTCGTCGACCTGCCGGCCGGTGATCCGGCCGGCGCGGTGGACGCCCTGCTGGACGTGGTGCGCGCGGCGCCCGGCGAGGACGTCGTCGCCGTCCGGGACGGTGCCGTCACGGTCGCCCGCCTGGCCCGCCCGGACCGGGAGCCGGCCGCGCAGCCGTTCGGGTGCCGGCCCGACGGGACGTACCTGGTCACCGGCGGGCTCGGTGTGCTCGGCCTGCGCGTCGCCCGGTTCCTCGCCGAGCGGGGCGCCCGCCGCCTGGTGCTGGCCGGCCGGACCGGGCTGCCGCCGCGCGCCGAGTGGGAGACGGTCACCGACGCCGCCACGGCCGAACGGATCGCCGTGGTACGGGAGCTGGAGGCGACGGGCGTCACCGTGCGGGTGCTCGCCCTGGACGTCGCCGACGCGGCGGAGGCCGCCCGCGCCCTCGCCCCGGACGCCCTCGGTCTGCCTCCGGTGCGGGGCGTGGTGCACGCGGCGGGCGTGCTGGACAACCGGCTGGTCCCGCACACCGACGAGGAGTCGCTGCGCGGAGTGCTGCGGCCCAAGGCGGCCGGCGCCCGGGTGCTGCACGAGCTGTTCCCGGCCGGCACCCTGGACTTCTTCGTGCTGTTCTCCTCCTGCGGCCAGCTGCTCGGCCTGCCCGGCCAGGCCGCCTACGGCTCGGCGAACGCCTTCCTGGACGCGCTGGCCGCGCACCGCAACGCGGCCGCCGCCGCGGCCGGCCTGCCCGCGGACGCCACCAGCTTCGCCTGGACCTCCTGGCGCGGCCAGGGCATGGCCGTCAACGAGGTGGTCGACCTGGAGCTGCGGGAGCGCGGCGTCACCGACGTCACGGCCGACGAGGCGTTCGCCGCCTGGGAGTACGCGGCCCGCCGCGGTCCCGGCTGCTACCCCGTCCTCGGGCTCGGGCCGGTGCCGGACGGCCGGCCGCTGCTGGTGCTGAGCGAGGCCGTCGACGCCGGGACCCCGCAGGTCCAGGCCCCGGCGGGCGGCTCGTCGTACACCGGGCTGAGCACGGACGAACTGCGTGCGCGGCTGCTGGACGACGTCGCCGAGGAGATCGCCGGGGAGATGCGGCTGCCGCGGGCGTCGCTGGACGTGCGCCGCTCGCTGGTGGAGCAGGGGCTCGACTCGGTGATGACCATGGTCGTCCGCCGGCGCCTGGAGAAGCGCTTCGGCCACAAGCTGCCGGCCTCGCTGCTGTGGCAGCAGCCGACGGTCGCCGCGATCGGCGAGCACCTCGTGGAACTGCTGTCCGACCGGCCGTAGCCGGCCTGCGGACCACCTCGCGGGATTTCCCGAAAGTCACCGGATTGGGGACACACATGACCAACAAAGTCGTGATCGTCGGCGGCGGCACGGCCGGCTGGATGACCGCCTCCTACCTCAAGGCCGCCTTCGGCGACCGGATCGACATCACGCTCGTGGAGTCGGGCAAGGTCGGCACCATCGGCGTCGGCGAGGCCACCTTCAGCGACATCCGGCACTTCTTCGAGTTCCTCGGGCTCAAGGAGTCCGACTGGATGCCGGCCTGCAACGCCACCTACAAACTCGCCGTCCGCTTCGAGAACTGGAGAGAGAAGGGCCACTACTTCTACCACCCGTTCGAGCAGGTGCGGTCGGTCAACGGGTTCCCGCTGACCGACTGGTGGCTCCAGCAGGGCCCGACCGAGCGGTTCGACAAGGACTGCTTCGTGATGGCGTCGGTGATCGACGCCGGGCTGAGCCCCCGCCGGCTCGACGGCAGCCTGCTCGACACCCCCTTCGACGAGAGCGCGGAGGAGATGCGGGGGCTGACGATGTCCGAGCACCAGGGCAAGACGCAGTTCCCCTACGCCTACCACTTCGAGGCGGCCCTGCTCGCCAAGTACCTCACCGCGTACGCCGTGGAGCGCGGCGTCCGGCACGTCGTGGACGACGTCACCGACGTCGGCCTGGACGAGCGCGGCTGGATCAAGGGCGTCCGGACCGCCGGGCACGGCGAGCTGACCGGCGACCTGTTCGTGGACTGCACCGGCTTCCGCGGCCTGCTGCTGAACAAGGCGCTGGAGGAGCCGTTCATCTCCTACCAGGACACGCTGCCCAACGACAGCGCGGTCGCCCTCCAGGTGCCGATGGACATGGAGCGGCGCGGCATCCGCCCCTGCACCACCGCGACCGCCCAGGACGCCGGCTGGATCTGGACGATCCCGCTGATGGGCCGGGTCGGCACCGGGTACGTCTACGCCCGCGACTACCTCTCCCCGGAGGAGGCCGAGCGCACCCTGCGCGAGTTCGTCGGCCCCGCGGCGGCCGACGTCGAGGCCAACCACATCCGGATGCGGATCGGCCGCAGCCGCAACTCCTGGGTGCGCAACTGTGTCGCCGTCGGCCTGGCCAGCGGCTTCGTGGAGCCCCTGGAGTCCACGGGCATCTTCTTCATCCACCACGCCATCGAGCAGCTGGTGAAGAACTTCCCCGGCCCGGACTGGGACCCGGTCCTGCGCGACCGCTACAACGACGGTGTCGCCCACGTCATGGACGGCGTACGGGAGTTCCTGGCGCTGCACTACCAGGCCGCCAAGCGCGACGACACCCAGTACTGGCGGGACACCAAGACCCGCGCGGTGCCGGACGGCCTGGCCGAGCGCATCGAGAAGTGGCGCGCCCAGCTGCCGGACAGCGAGACGATCTACCCGTACTACCACGGCTTGCCGCCGTACTCGTACATGTGCATCCTGCTCGGCATGGGCGCCATCGACGTCAAGCCGTCGGCGGCGCTGGCCCTGTCGGACTTCTCCGCCGCGCAGCAGGAGTTCGACGCGATCCGGGACAAGGCCCGGCAGCTGGTGAAGACGCTGCCGGAGGCGTACACCTACTTCTCGCGGATGCACCAGCCATGAGCGGCACCCTTCGTCCTCCGGCGGCGGTCGCGACGCCGGAGGACTTCCGCACTCTCATGAGCGGGTTCCCGAGCGGAGTCGCCGTCGTCACCGCCCGGGACGACGACGGCACCCCCCGCGGCATGACGTGCTCCTCGCTGTGCGGGGTCTCGCTGGAGCCGCCGGTGCTGGTGGTCTGCCTGCGGGCGGGCAGCCCGACGCTGGCGGCGGTGGCCGGCTCGGCGGGCTTCGCGGTGAACCTGCTGCACTCCGGTGCCCGGGAGACCGCGCAGCTGTTCGCCTCGGGTGATCCGCACCGGTTCGAGCGGGTGTCCTGGACGGCCGGCCCGCACACCGGCGGTCCGCACCTGGCGGCCGACGCGCACCGCGTCGCCGACTGCGCGGTGCTGCACGCCCAGCCGATGGGCGACCACGTGGCGGTGTTCGGGCAGATCTGCCGGGTCACCCGGCACGGCGAGCGGGCGCCGCTGCTGTACGGCCTGCGGCGGTTCGCCGCCTGGCCGACGGCCTGACCGGCTCCGCGCCGCGCAGGCAGGCAGGCAGGCAGGCAGCGGGAAGGGCCGCCCACCGGAGGGGTTTCCGGTGGGCGGCCCTTCGGCCGTGCGTACGGCGGGTCAGAACGCGGGTGCCGAGGCGGGCGCCCGGAGCGTGCCCAGGTACGGGTGCCAGAGGTGCTTGGGGTTGTTCTCCACCTCCCGGACGACCTCCCGCATCGCGGTCAGCGCCTTGGGCTCCTCACCGTCGTACACGTCGCCCTGCAGCATCTTCAGCACGTCGACGCGGTAGCGCGGGTCCTGCACGAAAGCTGTGAACAGCACGTTCAGCCGGTAGTAGATGGAGATGAACTCGTACCAGTACTGCACGGCGCGGCGCAGCTTGCTCTCGTACGTCTCGAACCGCTTGCGGGTGTAGTCGCCGGCCTCGTGGGCGGTGATGATGTCCTGGGCGGCGATGCGGGCGCTGTTGAGGGCGACGCTGACCCCGCTGGAGAAGATCGGGTCGACGAACCGGGCCGCGTCCCCGATGAGCACGAACCGGTCGCCGCAGATCTGCTTCATGGCGTAGCTGTAGTCGCCCTCGGCCTTGAAGTCGCGGACCCGGCGGGCGCCGCGCAGCGCGTCGTGCAGCTCGGGCCGGCTGGCGACGAACTCCCAGAAGAAGCCCTCCCGGTCGGTGCCGGCGGCGGCGAAGCGCTTCTTCTGGGTCACCACGCCGATGCTGGTGATGGTGTCGGTGATCGGGATCTGCCACACCCAGGTGTCCTTGATGGGCAGGAAGTGCACGAAGATGTGGTCGACCTGGGCGGCGTCGCGGGCGATGGCGGTGCGGTCCAGGCCCTCGAACCAGGTGTGCACCGCGTACTGGTCGAAGACCGGGTCGGCGACCTTCACCTTCAGCTGGCGGCCCAGCAGGGTCTGCCGGCCGGACGCGTCGACCACCATCCCCGCGGTGTACCGCGCCTCCTTGCCGGCCGTGCGCACGGTCAGCTCGACGGCCTCGGGGTCGTCGAAGTCGACGTTCAGCACCCGGCCCCCGTTGACCACCGTCGCGCCCTGCTCGGCCGCGTGGCGCAGCAGGATGGCGTCGAAGCGGCCCCGGTCGACGTGGTAGGTGTAGTCGCGGTCGACACCGGGCTGGTTGCGTTCGACGAAGGCGATGTCGGCGGTCCAGCCGTGGGTGAGCCCCTTGTAGTCCAGTACGGGGATGTCCCGGGACTCGGCCGACGTCCAGGACGCCCCGTACTTGCGCGGGAAGCCCGCCTCGTCGATCTTCTCCAGGGCGCCGATCTCGTGCAGCACGGGAGTGGTGGCGGGCACCAGCGACTCGCCGACGTGCGGCCGGGGGAAGGTGTCGCCCTCGAACACGGCCACCGACAGTCCGGCCCGGGCGAGGTAGGACGCCATCGTGGAACCGGCGGGTCCGCCGCCGACGACCGCGACGTCGAAGTCCGTGCTCATGCCCTTGCCTCCTTCTGCCCGGCCGCCGACAGCTCGTGCAGCATGCGGGCGATGGTCCGTACGTCCTTGAAGTGGTCGGTGTCGATCAGCGCGGGCGACACGTGCACGTGCAGCTCGTCCCGGATGTGGGTGAGCAGCAGCGCGACCCGCAGCGAGTCCAGCACCCCGGACTCCATCAGCGGGAAGGTGTCGGTGAACCCGGCCGCCTGGTCCGCCGGGAGGATCTCCTCCCTGACGAAGGCCACCAGCCTGGAGACGTACTCTTCCTCGGTCATCCCATCTCGCTTTCTGTGCGACGCGGGGGCGTCCCGGTCCGCTGCGGTCACCGGTCCGGTTCCTGTTCGTCCAGCTGCCGGGCCCGTTCGATCAGTTCGGCCGGCGCCATCCGTTCGATCTCGGCCCGCACCTCCGCCTCGACGGCCGCCGCCAGTTCGGCGACGGTGGCGCCCTCGAAGACGGCACGGGCGGGGAAGTCGATCTCGAAGGCGTCCTGGATCTGCGCGATCAGCCGGATCGCCAGGATCGAGTTGCCGCCGGCCCGGAAGAAGTGGGTGTGCCGGCCGGCCCGGCCGCCGAGCAGCTCGGTGAAGATCTCCGCCAGCCGTTCCTCGACGACGCCGTCCGGCTCCTCGTCCCCGGCGGGCGCCTCGGTGCGCGGCCGGGGCAGGGCGGCCCGGTCCAGCTTGCCGTTGGCGTTCAGCGGGACGGAGCCGATCGCCGTGAGACTGCCCGGCACCATGTAGTCGGGGAGCCGCTCGGCGCAGTGCGCGGCGAGTTCCTCGCCCAGCCGCTCGGCCGCCTCCCCGGCCTCGGCGGGCACCCAGTAGGCGGCCAGGGCGTGGCTGCCGGCGCCGTCCTCGACGGCGACGACCACGGCCTCGCGCACCGCCGGGTGCCGCTCCAGCACGGACCGGACCTCGCCGGTCTCCACCCGGTGGCCGCGGATCTTCACCTGGCCGTCGCGCCGGCCCACGAAGTCCACCGTGCCGTCCGGGAGCAGCCGGGCCAGGTCGCCGGTGCGGTAGAGGCGGGCGCCCGCGGGGCCGTAGGGGTCGGGGACGAACGCGGCGGCGGTCGCCCGCGGCCTGCCGCCGTAGCCGCGGGCGAGGCCGAGGCCGCCCACGTACAGCTCGCCCACGACGCCGACGGGCACCGGGCGCATCAGGTCGTCCAGGACGTGCATCGTGACCCCGGGCAGCGGGCGCCCGATGGGCACCGTGGTGCCGGGCACCGGGGCCGTCACGGGGTGGGTGCAGGTGCCGACGGACGCCTCGGTGGGGCCGTACTCGTTGACCAGCCGGTCCGGCCCGAGGGCGCGGGCCCAGGCGTCCGCGCGGGCCGCCGGCAGGGCCTCGCCCGCGGCGACGACGACGGAGGCGAGCCGGGCCAGCCGTTCCGGGTCGAGCTGCTGGGCGAGGATCTCCAGGTGACCGGGGGTCAGCTTGAGGAAGGACAGCGGTCCGGCCGCCGCCAGCCGGTCTCCCAGCTCGGACAGGTCCAGGTCGTGCGGGAGCAGGTGCAGGGGCTGACCGGCGAGCAGCGGGGCCCACAGGTTCGGTACGACGAGGTCGAACGCGACCGAGGAGAACAGCGCGGCGCCGCCGCTGCCGCGCCCGGCCAGCTCCTCGACGGCCCAGCGCAGGTGGTTGGCGAGGCCCCGGTGGGTGATCTGCACACCCTTGGGCGAACCGGTGGAGCCGGAGGTGTAGATGACGTAGGCCAGCAGGTCCAGGTCGCGTCCCTGCCGCGGGTCGAGGTGCCCGGGGTGGTCCAGGGCGCCGTCGGGGCGGGCGGCGATCTCGGCCGCGTCGGTGTCGACGGCGACGACCTCGCCGGTGAAGCCGGGCGGGAGCAGGTCCCGGTGCGCCGACTGCGTCAGCACGGCACGGACCCCGGCGTCGGCCAGGACCCGGCCGATCCGGTCGGCGGGGGTCGCCGGGTCCAGCGGCAGGTAGGCGCCGCCGGCCCGCCACACCGCGAGCAGCGCGGCCGGCAGGTCGGTGCCCCGGTCCAGCAGGACCGCGGTGACCGTCTCGGGTCCCACGCCCCGCGCCCGCAGCTGCCGGGCCAGCCGGTTGGCCCGGCGCTCCAGCTCCGCGAAGGTGACCCGGGTGCCGTCCGCGATCAGCGCCGGCCGGTCGGCGGCCGTCCGCGCGGCCTGTTCCAGCAGGGCGGGGACGGACCGGTCCGGCGCGGGGGTGACGGTGTCGTTCAGCCGGGCCAGCGCGGCGCGTTCGGCGGCGGGCAGCAGGTCGAGGGCGTCCAGGCGGCGCCGTGGCGTGCGGGCCGCGTCGGACAGCAGCTGCCCGAGGTGTCCCGCCATCCGCTCCACGGTGGCCGCCTCGAAGAGCGAGCTGGCGTACTCCAGCGCGCCGAGCAGGGTGCCGTCGGGCTGCCGGCGCATGTACAGCGTGAGGTCGGTCTTCGCCACCGACGACACCTCGACGACCGCGTCCAGTTCGCCGGCGTCGGCGGCGGAGCCGGTCATCGCCTCGTCGTGGTAGTCGAACGCCACCTGGTAGAGCGGGGTGCGCGAGGGGTCCCGCTCGGGGGCCAGTTCGGCCACCAGCTCCTCGAAGGGCAGCTCCTGGTGGCCGAAGGCCTCCTTGCACACGTCCCGGACCCGGTCCAGGGCCTCAGCGAAGGTGAGCGATCCGTCCAGCGGGCAGCGCAGCACCAGGCTGTTGAGGAAGAACCCGACGACGCCCTCGACCTCCGGCCGCTCGCGGCCCGCCACGGGGGCGCCGACCACCACGTCCCAGCGGGCCGTGTACCGGGCGAGCAGCGTCGAGAACGCCGTGAGCAGCACCATGAACGGGGTGGCGTCGGCACGCCGGCCCAGCTCGGCGAGGGCGTCGGTGACGTCCACGGGAACGGTGAAGGTGACGACGGCGCCGCCGGCGTCGCGCACCGGGGGCCGGGGCCGGTCGGTGCGCAGCGCGAGCGGTTCGGCACCGGCCAGCACCCGCTTCCAGTGCTCCAGTTCGCGGGCGACGACGTCCTCGGTCAGCCGGCCGCGCTGCCACACGGCGTAGTCCGCGTACTGCACGGGCAGCTCGGGCAGGCCGGGGTCGCGGCCCTCGCGCAGGGCGCGCAGCACCGTGTGGAACTCCTCGCGCAGCACGGTCGCCGACCAGCCGTCGGCGACGATGTGGTGCATCAGCAGTACGAGCGTCCGCTCGCCGGTGCCGTCCGGGGTGCCGATCAGCAGCGCGCGGACGACCGGGCCGTGTTCGAGGTCGAAGCCCTGCCGGGCGTTTTCCTCGACGACCTCGCCGACGCGGTCCCGGGGCGCCGCCACGCGGTGCAGCTCCATCGGCGCGGGCGGGTCGACGAGCTGCGCCGGCTCGCCGTCGGCGCCGGTGACGAACCGGGTGCGCAACCCCTCGTGCCGGGCCCTGAGCAGGTCCAGCGCGGCCTGCACCCGCGCGTCCGGTTCGCCGGCCGGCACCCGCAGGAACACGCCGGTCACCCACTCGCGGCCGCGCGGGTCGATCCGGTCCAGCAGCCACAGCCGCCGCTGGCCCGGCGAGAGCGGCAGCGCACCGGTGCGGGGCACGGGCCGTACGGCGGGCACCGGGTCGGCGTCCCGGGTGACGAGCCGGGCCTGCGCCGCGACCGTGGTGGCCGCCAGCAGCCGGGACAGCTCCACCGGGCGGCCGGTCGCGGCCCGCAACCGGTTGGCGAGGACGGTGAGTTGCAGGGACGACCCGCCGAGCCGGAAGAAGTCGTCGTGCGGGCCGACGGCGGGCACGCCGAGCACGTCCCGCCACACGCCGGCGACCAGCTCCTCCGCCTCGGTCGAGGGTGCCTCGACCGGGCCGTCGTGCGCGGCGGGTTCGGGCAGGGCGCGCCGGTCCAGCTTGCCGCTGGCGGTGCGCGGGAAGGAGTCGGCCGGCAGGCACACGGCGGGCAGGTGGCTGTGCGGCAGCCGGCCGGCGAGGAAGCCGCGCAGCTCCTCCCAGTCCGGGCCGCCGCCGTCGGCGAAGCGCACGTGGGCGGCGAGCCGGGTGGCCCCGCCGGGTGCCCGGTAGGAGGTGACGGCGGCCTCCCGGACCCGGGGGTGGGCCTCCAGCGCGGCCTCCACCTCGCCCGGTTCGATCCGCACGCCGTTGATCTTGACCTGGTCGTCGGCCCGGCCCACGTACACCAGGACGCCGTCGGCCCGGGCGCGCACCAGGTCCCCGGTGCGGTACAGGCGGGCCCCGGCCGGCCCGGACGGATCGGGCACGAAACGCTCCGCGGTGAGGTCGGGGCGGCCCAGGTAACCCTGGGCGAGACCGATGCCGCCGACGTGCAGCTCGCCCTGCTCACCGGCCGGCACCGGGTGCCCGTCCGGGTCCAGGACCAGCAGGCGCAGGCCGTCCACGGCCCTGCCCACGGGCACCGGTCCGGTGCGCTGGAGCGAGTCGTGGCGGTGGCCCGCGACCTCGTTGGAGCACTCGGTGGGGCCGTAGGTGTTCCACACCTCGGGCGGGGTGGCGTCCTCGGGCAGCCGGGACAGGAAGCGCCGCACCAGCTCGGCGTGCAGCTGCTCGCCGCCGGAGGACAGCAGCCGCAGGGTGGTGCAGCGCGACCAGCCGGGGTCGTCGGCGAGGAGGCGCAGCAGCGAGGGCACGACCTGGAGCACGGTGACCCGGTGGCCGGTCACCGCGTCGAGCAGCAGGGCGGGGTCGCGTTCGGCGCCCGCGGGGGCCATCACGACGGTGCCGCCGGAGACGAGCGGGGCGAAGATCTCCCAGCCGGCGGCGTCGAAGGTGACGGGGGTCTTGTGCAGCACCCGGTCGGCGGGGCCGAGGCCGTGGGTGCGCACCCGCCAGGCGACCTGGTTGGCGAGGCCCTCGTGCGGGACGACGACACCCTTGGGCCGGCCCGTCGACCCGGACGTGTACAGCACGTAGGCCGGTTGCGGGCCGGCGATGTCGATGTCCGGTGCGGTGTCGGGCAGGCCGTCCAGGGCGGTCAGGGCGGGGTCGACGGTGACGGCGCGGATCGAGCCGGTGATCCGGTGGGCGTGCTCCGGGCCGGTGATCACGTGCCGGGCACCGGTGTCGGCGAGGATGCCCTCGGTGCGGGCGGCGGGGTGCTCGGGGTCCAGCGGGACGTAGGCGGCACCGGCCTTCCACACCGCCAGCAGGGCGACGGCGAGCCGGGCGTCGCGGTGCAGCAGCACCCCGACCGGGGTCCGGGCGTCGGCGCCGGAGCGCAGCAGCGACCAGGCCAGTTGGTTGGCCCGCCGGTCCAGTTCGCCGTAGGTCAGCTCGCGCTCGCCGTCGACGACCGCGACGGACCCGGCGGTGGCGGCGGCCTGGAGCGCGATGCGGGCGGGCAGCGGCCCCGGCGCGGACAGGTCTGGCGACGCGTTCATAGCTTCTCCCCATGGATCGGCGGTGCTCTGGCCGCCCCGGCGGGCGGGCCAGGGCACGAACGGTCCCTCGGCCCGCCTCGGGCTGATGCTGGTCAGTGCGCCGATAGCGGGCCGATAGCGGACCTATACCGAGGTGGTCAGTGGGTGTCGGAAGGGTCGGACGGGTCGGACGGGGCCGGTGGCGCGGCCGGCGTCGGCTCGGGGCGTCGCGCGGTGCGGACGGACGGGATCAGGGCGGCGGCGAGCGTGGTCGCCGCCATGACCGCTCCGACACCGAGCAGGGTGCCGGTCGAGCCGGTCCGCTCCAGCGCGTAGCCGCCCGCCAGCGAGCCCAGCGAACTCGCCCCGGAGCTGAGCAGTCCGGCGACGCCGCCGACCCGGCCCTGCAGCTCGTCCGGGGTGGCCTGCACCTGGTAGACGCCGGCCATCACGTTCAGCACCGCCCCGGCGAACGAGGTCCCGGCGAACAGGGCGCCGAGCAGCACCACGTCGGCGGTCAGCGCGACCAGCGGCATCAGCAGCGTCCAGACGGCGAAGACGCAGATCATCACGGTGCCGGGGCGCAGCCGCCGGACGACGTGCGAGCCGGTGAGGGCGCCCGCGATGCCGCCGACGCCCGAGACCACCCCGACGATCCCGATCTCGGCCGGTGAGCCGCCGCCCTCCTTGATGACCAGGACCAGGGCCAGAGTGAGCGCCTGGAAGAGGATGTTGGTCACCGCGACCAGGGAGATCGCCGCCCGCAGGAACCGCTGTCCCAGCAACCAGGCGAACCCCTCGGCGAGTTCGGCGCGCGGCCGCCACGGGGCGGGGTCGCGCGGGCTCTGGAACTTCCTGCGGATCAGCAGCAGGCCGCACAGGGCGAACAGATGGCCGAGCGCGGCGGCCAGGAACGGCGACCAGCGGGCCGCGCCGTACAGCGCGCTGCCCAGCGGCTGACCGAGGAGTCCGGCGGCGCGCGCCCGGGCCTCGTTCTGGGACAGCGCGGTGGACACCTGCCCGGTGCCGACCACATGGGGCACGGCCGCCCGTTCCGCCAGCCGGTAGAAGATGGCGGCGGTGCCCTCCACGAACGCCACCGCCATGATGTGCGCCAGCCACAGGGTGCCGTGCAGCAGGGCCACGGCCAGGCTGACCATGGCCACCAGCCCGGCGAGGTCGCAGACGACCATCGTCGTCCGGCGGTCCAGCCGGTCGACCAGCACCCCGGCCGGCAGCTGGAACAGCAGCATCGGCAGCAGTCCGGCGAACCCGACCAGGCCGGCCTGGCCGGGCGAGCCGCTGTACCAGATCATCAGCAACGGGAAGGCCACGGTGGCGGCGCGGTCGCCGAGCACCGACAGGCCCGCGCCCAGCCACAGCAGCAGGAAGTCCCGGTTGCGGCGCAGCGGCGGGGGCGGCGGCTGCGGGCCGGCGGTGACGGCCGGCCCGCCGACCGCGCTCACCGCGACCGGTCCGCGGGCCGGGCGTCCAGCAGCGGCACACAGCGCCTGGCCACCTCGGCACCGGCGTCGCCGTTGGTGAGGACCACGAACCCGCTGCCCTGCCCGATGCGGCACATGGCCAGGGCGTGGTAGCCGTCGCCCGCACCGCCGTGCCCGAACTGCACGTCGGTGCCGAGGTCGTCGACGACCGCGCCCAGCCCGTAGGCGCTGTGCGGGTGCTGCGGGGTCAGCAGCTGTTCGGCGGTGCCGGGGCGGAGCAGTGCCAGGGGCCGGCCGAGCCGGGAGCGGCGGATCTCCAGCAGCAGCTTGGCCAGGTCGGCGGCGGTCGTCCACAGGCCGGCGGCCGCCGTGTCGGGCCACTGCCGCCAGCCGCCGTCGACCGGGCGCCCGCCGGTGTCGTGCCCGCACGCCACCGGGTGGGCGACGCGCTCCGGGTAGGCCTGGTCGAAGCTGCTGCCGGTCATCGCGAGCGGCTCGAACACCAGGCGCCGCATCAGCGCCTCCAGGCTCTCGCCGGTGACGTCCGCGAGGATCTGCTGGACCACGGAGTAGTGGACGTTGGCCTTGCGGAAGACGGTGCCGGGCGGCAGCTCCGCGCGGACCGGTTCCAGCAGTTCCGGCAGCGGTACGAGGGGTTCGCCGCGCCGCTGTCCGGTGCTCGGGGTGGGCGTCAGCCCGGCCAGGTGCGCGAGCAGCCGGCGCAGCGTGATGCCGGTGCCGTCCGGCAGCCGCCAGCCGGTGAGGTAGGCGTCCACGTCCCGGTCGAGGTCGAGCACGCCCTCGTCCACCAGCCGCAGGGTGCCCAGTGCGGTGACGAGCTTGCTCACCGAGCCCGCCTGGAACGGCGTGTGCACCGTGACCGCGGTGCCGCCGTCGGCGGACAGCACGCCCTCCGCCCGGACGTCCACCAGCTCGCCGCCGGCGATGACGGCGAGGCTGACGCCGGGCACGTGCTCGGCGAGCAGCGACTGCGGTGAGCCGGCGGCGGCCGTGGCGGCCGTGGCCCGGGCGGCCGGTTCCCGCTCGGCCGGCGCGGCGGCCCGTGCCGTGTCGACGGCCGCGGCCACCGCCTGCACGCTGTCGTCGCGGTAGAGCATCAGCAGGGACAGCGGGTACCCGGCACGGCGGGCCGCCGCCAGGACCTTGAAGACCAGCAGGGAGTGGCCGCCGAGGGCGAAGAACCGGTCGCCGCGGCCCACCCGGTCGACGTCGAGGACCTCGGCCCACACACCGGCGAGCCACTGCTCGGTCGGGGTGCGCGGGGCGTCGTGGCCGCGCCGGCCGTAGGCGGTGTCGTCGGGCGCGGGCAGGCGGTGCCGGTCGAGCTTGCCGTTCGCGGTGAGCGGCAGCGCGTCGAGCGTCACGAACGCCGAGGGGACCATGTACGCGGGCAGCTGCCGGGACAGCAGCTCACGCAGCTCCTCCGCCGCCGGGGGCGCAGCCTGCTCGGCGGCGACCAGGTAGGCCACCAGCCGGGCGTCGGACGGGCCGTCGCCCCAGCGCACCACCCGGGCGTCGGCGACTGCGGGGTGCCGGGCGAGCGCGGCCTCGATCTCGCCGAGTTCGACCCGGTAGCCGCGGATCTTGACCTGTCCGTCGCCGCGGCCCAGGAAGTCCACGGAGCCGTCCGGCAGCACCCGGGCGAGGTCGCCGGTGCGGTACAGCCGGGCGCCCGGCGGGCCGTAGGGGTCGGGGACGAACCTCTCGGCGGTCAGCGCCGGCCGGTCGACGTAGCCGCGGGCCACGCCCGCACCGCCGATGTACAGCTCGCCGGTCACCCCCCGCGGTACGGGGTTCAGCCACGCGTCCAGGACGTGCGCGGTGACGCCGGGCAGCGGCCCGCCGACGGGTACGGCCTCACCCGCGAAGGGGTCGGGGACGACGAACTCGTTGCTCACCACCGACGCCTCGGTGGGGCCGTACGAGTTGACCACGCGGCCGCCGCCGTCCAGCAGCGGGCGGGCCTGCGCCACGCTCCGCGCGCTCACCGCCTCCCCGCCGACCACCAGCGCCCGGGCGATCGGGCTCGCGGTCTCGCCGCCCGACTGGGCGGAGATCAGCTCCAGATGCCCGGGGGTCAGCTCGACGAAGTCGAACGGGCCGCTCTTGGCCAGCCAGGCACCCAGCTCGTCCAGCTGCCGGTGGTGCGGGAAGAGGTGGACGGTCCGCCCGGCCATCAGCGGGGCCAGCAGGCCGGCCACCGCCATGTCGAAGGCCACGGAGGAGAACACCGGGGCGCCGTGCGTGCCGTCGGCGAGATAGGTGTCCACCATGTAGCGCAGGAAGTTGGCGAGCCCGCGGTGGGTGATCTGCACGCCCTTGGGCCGGCCGGTGGAGCCGGAGGTGTAGACGACGTACGCGAGGCCGTCGGGGTCGTCGGCGCGGTCCGGCGCGGTGTCCGGCCGGGCCTCGATCCGCTCCCGGTCCCGGTCGAGCAGCACGAGGGGCCCGTCGTAGAACGGTGTGCCGTCCGCCGTGTGCGCGGACTCGGTGACCAGGGCGGCGGCGCCCGAGTCGGTCAGCAGGTAACCCAGTCGCTCCGCCGGGAAGGAGGGGTCGAGCGGCAGGTAGCCCGCACCGGCCTTCCACACCCCGAGCAGGGCCGCCATCAGGTCGCGTCCGCGGCCCAGCAGCAGGCCGACGGTCGCCCCGGCACCGACGCCCAGCGCGCGCAGCTCGTGCGCGATCCGGTTGGCGGCGGCGTCGAGTTCGCCGTAGGGCACCGACTCGTCGTCCACGACGACGGCGGTCGCGCCCGGGCTGCGGCGGGCCCACTCCTCGAAGCGGCCGGGCGGGCACCAGACGGGCGGCTCCGCCGGGCGGGCGGACCAGCGGGCGAGCAGCTCGCGTTCGCCGTCCGGCAGCACCGCCGTACGGGCGTCGCCGTCCGGGTCGGCGGCCATCGCCTCCAGGACCGCCCGGTACAGGGAGACCAGGCGGGCCCCGTCGGCGCGGCCGACCACGCGGCCGTCGACGTCCAGGACGATCTCGTCCCCGCCCGCGGTGACGGCCAGCGGGAACTCGTCGTGGCTGGAGCCCATGGACCTCCCGTCGCCGTTGCGGGCGGGAGCCGTGTCCGGGACGCCGAAGTCCTCGTAGCTGAAGTACACCTGGACCAGCCGGGTCCCGTCGCCGTACCGGTGCTGGACGGCCGGCATCGGGAAGTGCCGGTGCCGCCACACCTCCAGCTCCCGGTCGAAGACCTGGCGCACCCACTCCCGCCAGCGGGCGGGCAGCGGGCCGGCCGGGAACGGCACGGTGTTGAGGTGGGTGCCGTAGACCCGGTCGGCGCCCGGTGCCTCCGGTCGGCAGTGGGTGACGACGCCGGAGGAGAAGCGGGTTTCCGGGGTGAGCCTGGCGAGCACCTTCAGGTGGGCTGCCAGCAGCACGCTCTTGACGGGCGCGCCGGCGGCCGCCGCGAGGGCGCGCAGGCCGCCGGTGAGGTCGCCCACCGGGACGCGCAGCTGGTAGCCGTCCCGCGCGGCGCCCGGTCCGTCGCCCCAGCCGTCCGGCAGGGCGAACGGGACGTGCTCGGTGACGGCCTGCCGCCAGTAGGCGTCGTCCTCCTCGGAGGCCAGGGCGGTCAGCTCGGCGGCCACGGTGTCGGCGAACCGCACCGCGGGCGGGTCGTACGGCGGGACCGGGTCGCCGTCGCGGTACGCCCGGTACAGGGCCAGGAGCTCGCCGCGCAGGGTGGCGAAGGTCCAGCCGTCGACGATCAGGTGGGACTGGGTGACGGTCAGCTGCCAGGTGCCGTCGCCGAGCCGGTGCACCAGCAGGCGCAGCAGCGGCGGGGTGTCGTGCGGCAACGGCGTACGGCTCTCCTCGGCCAGGGTCTCCCGCAGCGCGCGGTCCTGCCCGTCCGCGTCCACGCCGGTCAGGTCGACCACGCGCAGCGGCACCGGGGCGGTGGCCCACACCAGTTGCAGGGGCGTGCCGAACGACTCCGCGTCCACCGTGGTGCGCAGCGCCTCGTGCCGGCGGATCAGCTCCTGGACGGCCCGCTGCAAAGGTTCGCGGGAGAAGGGCTCGTCGGCGCCCATCCGCACCGAGGACACCCGGTGGTAGGCGAGCGGCCCGCCGTCGGCGGAGAGCATCTCGGCGAGCATGCCGGTCTGCGTCTGGGTGAGCGGGTAGGCGTCGCTCAGGCCGTCCGGCAGGGCGGCCCGGTCCGCGGCGGACAGCAGCGCGAACGGCGCCACCGGCACCACGGTCCCGGCCGGAGTGTCCGAGGCGGCCGCGCGCACGCACAGCGCCTCGACGGTCTGGTCCTCCAGCACGTCCCGCGCGGTGACGTCGTGACCGGCCTCGCGCATCAGCCCGGCCACCGCGACCGCCTTCACCGAGTCACCGCCCAGGTCGAAGAAGCCGTCCTGGACGCCGACCCGCTCGACGCCGAGCACGTCCCGCCAGACCGCGGCGACCCGTTCCTCGGCCGGGGTGCGCGGGGCGAGGTAGGCGGCGCGGGCGTAGGCGGTGCGGTCCGGGGCCGGCAGGGCACGCCGGTCGAGCTTGCCGTTGGCGGTCAGCGGGAGCCGCTCGATGCGCTGGTAGGCGGCCGGGACCATGTAACCCGGCAGGTCGCGCCCGAGCCAGTCCCGCAGCTGCGCGGGCTCCACCGGCTGCTCCCCGGCCGGTACGACGTAGCCGACGAGGGTGTCGTCACGGGCGACGACGACCGCCTGGAGGACCGCCGGGTGGGCGACGAGGGCGCTCTCGATCTCGCCGAGTTCGATCCGGTAGCCGCGGATCTTGACCTGGTCGTCGGCCCGGCCCAGGAACTCCAGACTGCCGTCCGGCCGGCGCAGGGCGAGGTCCCCGGAGCGGTAGAGCCGGGCGCCGGGCGGACCGAACGGGTCGGGCACGAACCGCTCGGCGGTCAGCTCCGGCCGGTTCAGATAGCCCCGGGCCACCCCCGGACCCCCGACGTGGATCTCGCCGCGGGTGCCGTCGGGCACCAAGTGACCGTACTCGTCGAGGAGATGGATCGTGAGGTCGCTCAGCGGGCGGCCGATCGGGTTGCCGGCGCCCGGGGCGAAGTCGCGCTGGGTGAGCCGGTGGTAGGTCGTGTGGACGGTGGTCTCGGTGATGCCGTACATGTTCACCAGCGCCACCCGGCCCAGACCCCACCGCTCGGTCCACGGCGTGAGTTCGCCGACCTCCAGCTTCTCACCGGCGAAGATCACCGAACGCAGGGCCAGCCGGCCGATCCGCTCGTCGCCGCCGGCGGCGGCGGAGACCAGGGAACGGAACGCCGACGGCGTCTGGCTGAGCACCGTCACCTGCTGCTCCACCAGCAGGTCCAGGAACTCCTCCGGCGACCGCGTCACCTCACGCGGCACCACGACCAGCGTCCCGCCGTGGGCCAGGGCGCCCCACATCTCGAACACCGACACGTCGAAGGCGTAGGAGTGGAACATCGACCACACATCAGAGCTGTCGAACGCGTAGTGCTCCTGAGCCGTCTCCAGCAACCGCACCACGTTGGCGTGGCTGAGCACGACACCCTTCGGCCGGCCCGTCGAGCCCGACGTGTAGATGACGTAGACCGCGTTGTCCGGCCCCGACACCGCAGGCAGTGCTTCCGTCCGCTCGGACTCCAGCGCGTCCAGGACCACCAACTCGCCCTCGAACCCCTCCAGCACCGGCAGCAGACCCGACTCGGTCACCACCACCCGCGCCCGCGCATCCCCGAGCATGAACGACAACCGCTCGGACGGATTCACCGGATC
>NZ_JBEYXJ010000017.1:0-110730 GCF_040645015.1 Streptomyces sp. NPDC046881
CCCTCCGCCTGGTACCGCCGACGGCACCCAAACAGGGCTGACGCGGCCCGGTGACACCGAGGCGGACCGGCGGAGGCACTCGGGCGGGGCCGCGCCCGGCGAGACCGTGACCAGGCCGGCCGACGGTACGGGGACGGCCCTGTCCGGTGGTACCGCGGCGGCCCTGCCCGGCGGCACTCGGCCGAGACCGCCTGGCTGCACCGGGGCGGGGTTGCCCGGTGGTGAGGGGACGGGCGTCCCCGGTGGTGCGGGGACGGGCGTGCTCGGTGGGGGCGAGGCGGACCCGCCCGGTGTCGCCGAGGCGGCCCTGCCCGGTGGCGCGGTGGCGGGCCCGGGCGGTGGTTCCGAGAGACCGGGCCGCCCGGTGGTATCGAGAGACCGCGCCGCCCGGTGGTTCCGAGAGACCGGTCGGCCCGGTGGTACCGCGAGACCGGGCCGCCCGGTGTACCGACAGACCGGGCGGCCCGGTGTCGCTGGGACGGGGCCGCCCGGTCGTGGGGAGGTGCGGATGGGCGGGGTCAGTCGCGGCCGCCCTTGTCGGTTGCCGGCCATACGCCCGTCGTGCGGGCGATGGCCTTGGCGCCGGTGCGGTCCACGGCGCTGCGTACGACCGCGAAGATCGCGCCCTGCACCGCCGCGGCCAGCAGGATCTCGCCCCAGCTGCGGTCCGGGTCCAGGGCGTCGGGCGCGTCCTCCTCGTGCCGGATCGCCGTCCACGCCTTGCGGAAGGCCATGCCGGCCAGTGCGCCACCCGCCCAGCTGAGCACGAATCCGACCGGCTGGTAGGCGAGAGGGAGCTTCTTCTTCTTGTTCTTGGCCATGTGTGACTACTTCCTCGTCAGCCGTCCCTCATGCGGGGCGTCCTTGCGGGGCCACTCGTTCGCCCGGGCGCACCGGCCCCGGCGGCGTCCCGTCCCCGAACGGCCGGCCACCCAGCTCCGCCCGGCCGTGCGGGCTCAGCCAGCCGGCGAGATCCGGGCCGAGCGGCACGATGCCGGTGGGGTTGATGCCGGAGTGCACCTGGTAGTAGTGCCGCTTGATGTGGTCGAAGTCGACCGTGTCGCCGAACCCCGGCGTCTGGAACAGGTCCCGGGCGTACGCCCAGAGCACCGGATGCTCCGCCAGCTTCCAGCGGTTGCACTTGAAGTGGCCGTGGTAGACCGCGTCGAACCGGACCAGCGTCGTGAACAGCCGGATGTCCGCTTCCGTGAGGGTGTCGCCGACCAGATACCGCTGCCCCGACAGCCGCTCACCGAGCAGTTCCAGCCGCCGGAAGACACCCGCGCACGCCTCCTCGTACTCCTGCTGGTGCGTGGCGAACCCGGCCCGGTACACCCCGTTGTTCACGTCCCGGTAGACCTCGGCCATCACCTGGTCGATCTCCGCGCGCCGCCCGTCCGGGTACAGGTCCGGCGCCCCGGCGCGGTGCAGCGCCGTCCACTCGGTGGCCAGGTCCAGGGTGAGCCGCTGGTAGTCGTTGGTGACCAGCCGCCCGCTGGGCACGTCCACCACCGCGGGCACGCTCACCCCGCCCGGGTAACCGGTCTCCCGCCGGTCGTAGGCCTCGCTCAGGAACCGGATGCCGAGCACCGGGTCCCGGCCGCCGGGATCCAGGGTGAACCGCCAGCTGCGGTCGTCCTGGATCGGGTCGGCCACCGCCATCGGCAGGGCCTCCTCCAGCCCCAGCAGCCGGCGGGAGATCACCGCCCGGCTCGCCCACGGGCAGGCGCGGGACACCACCAGCCGGTACCGGCCCGCCTCCACCGGCCAGCCGTCCCGGCCGTCGGCGGTGATCCGGTCCGTGAAGTGGCTCCTGGACCGGGTGAAGCCGCGGTGTCCGTAGGCGCGGTTGCCGTCGCCGCCCATGTCTCCTCCTCGCCGCCCGGGCCGTCCGGGACCTCCTCGCCCCGCGTTCCCCGTTTGGCGCGGACCGCACGGTGTGAGCGGTCCGGTCGAGGGCAGTCGGCGAAGGGTGAGTGAGACATCCTCGGAACGGGAGACGGCCGCACGGACGGCCGAGGACAGCGCGACAGGACCGGCGCACGCCGCGGGCCCGGGAACGGCACCGGCGCGCCAACCGGACAGCGGAGCCCGGACGGCCCGCGCCCCCGCGGGCGCCGACGGCGAGGGCCGGGGCGAGCCCGGCGGCCGGGCCGAGGCCGGGGCCGACCGGCACACCAAGATCACCGTCCTCGTGGCGCTCGCCGCCAACCTGGTGATCGCCGTCGCCAAGGCGGTCGGCGGTGTCCTCGCGGGCTCGCCCGCCCTGCTGTCGGAGGCCGCGCACTCGGTCGCGGACAGCCTCAACGAGGTCTTCCTGCTGGCCGCGCTGCGCCGCAGCCGCCGCCCCGCCGACACCCGGCACCCCTTCGGCTACGGCAAGGAACGCTTCTTCTGGTCGCTCCTCGCCGCCGTCGGCATCTTCGTCATGGGCGGCTGCTTCTCCTTCTTCCAGGGCTTCGAGGCCCTCCACAGCGGCGCCGAGGAGAAGTTCAGCGGCTATGTCGCGGGCCTGATCGTGCTGGGCGTGGCGCTGCTCGCCGAGGGCGCCTCGCTGCTGCGGGCCCTGCACCAGGTGCGCCGGCAGGGCGGGGGCCTCAGCGCGCTGCGCGATCCCGCGCTGCGCACGGTGGTCGCCGAGGACGGCACCGCGGTGCTCGGTGTGACCCTCGCGCTGGCCGGCATGGCCCTGCACATGGCGACCGGTCAGGTCGTGTGGGAGGCGTCCGCCTCGCTGGCGATCGGCGCGCTGCTGGTCTACGTCGCCTACCGGCTCGGCCGCGACGCCCGCACCCAGCTGATCGGGGAGGCCGCCGACCCGGAGCTGAGCGGCAGGATCCGGGCGCAGCTGGGGGCCCAGCCGGAGATCGACAGCGTGGAGGCGCTGTTCACCATGAAGATGGGCCTCGACTCCATGCTGGTGGCCGCCCGCGTCGACCTGGTGCCGGGCCTGGACAGCGAACGCGTCGAGGAGGTGGCCGTACGCATCAAGCGGACCCTCGCCCGGACGTTCCCGGAGGCCGACCAGATCTTCCTGGACGTCACCGACCGTCCGGCGGGCGAGGCACAGGAGAGCCCCGCCGCGACGGGGGAACGCGGCGGGGCCTGACGCACCAGTGCCCGCCCTCGGGCCGGTTCACACGCCCCCGGAACAGATTTTTCTGAAATGGAGCCGTGTCCGGCCTGAATCAGCTCTCGTCGAGCGGCTCCAGCACGAAGACCGGGATCTCCCGGGAGGTCTTCTCCTGGTAGTCGGCGTACGGCGGGTACGCGGCAACCGCCCGCTCCCACCACGCGGCCTTCTCCGCCCCGGTGACCTCCCGGGCCCGCATGTCCCGCTTCACCGGTCCGTCCTGCAGCTCGACATGCGGGTCGGACTTCACGTTGAAGTACCAGACGGGGTGCTTGGGCGCACCGCCGAGGGAGGCGACCGCCGCGTACCGGCCCCCGTGCTCCACCCGCATCAGCGGCGTCTTGCGGATCTTCCCGCTCTTCGCACCGCGGGTGGTCAGCACGATCACCGGCATCCCGGTGTCGCGCAGCGTCGTCCCCTCCTTCCCGCCGGACCTCTCGTACAGCTCGACCTGCTCGCGCACCCACTGCGTCGGGCTGGGCTCGTACTCGCCCTCAAGAGGCATGGGATCCGCTTCCTTTCGTCGGTCCACGGTCTGTCCGCCACCGGCGTCACCACCGGTGGCCGCCGGACCCATCCGTACCGCGCACGGCGACCGCCGACGCGGCGATCACCCCAGGGGTCATCGCGCCGCTCCGGCCCCGCACGGCACAGTGGTCCGCGTCCCGATCACTGCCCACCCGGGGAGGGAACGACCCCTGCCTACCTCTCGTCGGCTCCGTGGCACGGCACGGTGGCCGGTTCCCGCGCCCGGACCGCGCGTGCTTCGGCCAGATCACGAGCGTCACCGAAGTGGCCGAACTTGACGTCGCCCCATAGGTGCCTGGGGCATCTAATGAAGATCGGCACGACGCACTTCTTCGTCTGCGAGGTCTTTCCATGACGGAACTGACGGACACCACCGGCCCGGCTGCCCCGGCCGCACCCGTCGCCTTTCCCCAGGACCGCACCTGCCCCTACCACCCGCCCACCGGCTACGACCCGCTGCGCGACGGGCGACCCCTGTCCCGCGTCACCCTCTACGACGGCCGCGAGGTCTGGGTGGTCACCGCGCACTCCACCGCCCGCACCCTGCTCGCCGACCCCCGCCTGTCCACCGAGCGCCGCCGCCCCGGCTTCCCCGTGCCCACGGCCCGGTTCGAGGCCGCCCGCAACCGCAAGGTGGCCCTGCTCGGCCTGGACGACCCCGAGCACCACCAGCAGCGGCGGATGCTGATCCCGTCGTTCACCGTCAAACGCGCGGCGGCCCTGCGCCCCTGGATCCAGCGGATCGTGGACGACCTGCTGGACACCGTCATCGACCAGGGGCCGCCCGCCGAACTCGTCTCCGCCTTCGCGCTGCCCGTGCCGTCGATGGTGATCTGCGGGCTGCTCGGCGTGCCGTACGCCGACCACGAGTTCTTCGAGGAACAGTCCCGCCGGCTGCTGCGCGGCCCGACCGGCGCCGACACCGTGGACGCCCGCGAACGGCTGGAGGAGTACCTCGGCGGGCTGATCGACGCCAAGGCCGAGGAGGCCGAGCCCGGCGACGGCATCCTCGACGAGCTGGTCCACCAGCGGCTGCGCACGGGCGAGCTGGACCGCGCCGACGCCGTGTCGCTCGCCATCATCCTGCTGGTCGCCGGGCACGAGACCACCGCCAACATGATCTCCCTCGGCACCTACACCCTGCTCCAGCACCCCGACCGGCTGGCCGAGCTGCGCGCCGACCCCGCACTGCTGCCCGCCGTCGTGGAGGAGCTGATGCGGATGCTGTCCATCGCGGACGGGCTGCAGCGGGTGGCGCTGGAGGACATCGAGATCGCCGGCAGCACGATCCGGGCCGGCGACGGCGTGATCTTCGCGACCTCGGTGATCAACCGCGACACGACCTTGTACGACGACCCCGACGCCCTGGACTTCCACCGCTCCGAGCGCCACCACGTGGCCTTCGGCTTCGGTATCCACCAGTGCCTCGGCCAGAACCTGGCCCGGGCGGAGCTGGAGATCGCCCTGGGCAGCCTGTTCACGCGGCTGCCCGGGCTGCGGCTGGCCGCCCCGGCGGAGGAGATTCCGTTCAAACCGGGCGACACGGTCCAGGGGATGCTGGAACTCCCCGTGAGCTGGTAAGAGGCTCTGCTCATGCACATCGACATCGACAAGGACGTCTGTATCGGCGCCGGGCAGTGCGCGCTGGCCGCCCCGGGCGTCTTCACCCAGGACGACGACGGCTACAGCTCCCTCCTGCCCGGCAGCGAGGACGGCGCGGGCGACCCGATGGTCCGGGCGGCGGCCCGCGCCTGCCCGGTGAGCGCGATCACCGTACGGGACAGCACCGGCTGACCGCGGTCCGGCGGTACGGCGTCCCGGGCCGCCGTACCGCCGGACGGGCACCGTGCGAGTTGGACACGACAGGGCCTAGCGCACCCTGCGCACGTACCCGGCGCTGCCCGGGACGGACACGTCCCGGTCGCGGCGGACGATGCTCAGGCGGTCGCCCCAGCGGGCGCGGGCCGCGCGCAGGCCGCCGTCGGTGTACTCGATGTCCACCACCCGGTCGTCGAACGCCTTCGCGTACACCTCGCACTCGTCGTACTGCCCGCACTCCTCCGTCACCGCGAAGTCCAGCCCCGCCCGGCCGCGCCGCCCGGCCAGCTCGGCGGTGTTCTTCTGCCCGATCGCCAGGTGCCGGGCGTGCGCGTGCCGGGACAGCAGGCCCATGAACGCCGTCGCGTCGGACGCCGTGAGCAGCCCGTGGGAGCGGGTGTAGCTGTCGTAGTTGTCCGGCTCGACGGCGTCGTACCCCTTGTCCGCGCAGCCGTCGATCCACCGGTTCACCCGCCGCGCCACCCGTTCCCGCCTGGCCGGGGTGCCGATGTCGAGCAGCGGCTCGTTCCAGTCCTCGTCGACGACGACCCTGCCCCGCGCGTCGCGCAGCAGCAGCTCGGCCGGCCACGAGGAGCGCTCGGCGGGCTGCGCCTGGAACGCGTTGACGTAGCAGATGTTGTACAGCCCCGGCGCGGGGGAGTCGGACCGGTCGCGGCTGACGATCCGCACGCCCGCGGGCGGGCGGTAGGCGCCGCCGATCTGGTAGTCGAACCCGGCGTGCCGGGGCGGCAGCCGCAGCGCGGCGGCCGTCGGCCCGCCGCCCTCCTCCCGCTCGCCCGCGGTGCAGCCGGCCAGTGCCGACACCGCGACGACCAGTGCTGCCGCCAGCGCGCCCGGGGCCGTGCGCGACCCCGCGGCGCGGTGCACATCCGTGGGGGGCACGTCCGCTCCGTCCTGTGCGCGCCGGGCGGCGCGGCACGTCCCATGATCACATCCTCCGCACGGCGGAGGCGTCAAGTCGGTCCCCGGCCCCCGTCGTAGGCTCTGTCCTGACCATCGTCGGAAGGCGGGAGCAGCAACGATGCAGTACGTGAAGCTCGGTTCGACGGGCCTGGACGTCTCGCGGATCTGTCTGGGCTGCATGACCTACGGCCTGCCCGACCGTGGCGTCCACGAGTGGACCCTCGACGCGGAGGCGTCCCGTCCGCTGATCCGGCAGGCGCTGGAGGCGGGCATCAACTTCTTCGACACCGCGAACGTCTACTCCGACGGCACCAGCGAGGAGATCGTCGGCAAGGCCCTGCGGGACTTCGCGCACCGCGACGAGATCGTGCTGGCCACGAAGGTGAACGGCCGGATGCGGCCGGGGCCCAACGGGGCCGGGCTGTCCCGCAAGGCCATCATGAGCGAGATCGACCACAGCCTGCGCCGGCTCGGCACCGACTACGTCGACCTCTACCAGATCCACCGCTACGACCACGCGACTCCGATCGAGGAGACGATGGAGGCGCTGCACGACCTGGTCAAGGCGGGCAAGGTCCGCTACATCGGGGCGAGTTCGATGTACGCGTGGGAGTTCTCCAAGGCGCAGTACACCGCCGAGCGGCACGGCTGGACGAGGTTCGTGTCCATGCAGAACCACTACAACCTGCTCTACCGCGAGGAGGAGCGGGAGATGCTGCCGCTGTGCGCGGACCAGGGTGTCGGCGTGCTGCCCTGGAGCCCGCTCGCCCGCGGCCGGCTCACCCGGGACTGGGGCACGGTCACCGAGCGCAGCGCGAACGACGACTTCGGCAGCCGGCTGTACCTGGAGGGCGACCGCGCGATCGTCGAGGCCGTCGGCCGGATCGCGGGCGAGCGCGGCGTCCCGCGCGCCCGGGTGGCCCTCGCCTGGCTCCTGCACCAGGACACCGTGGCGGCCCCGATCGTCGGCGCCGCCAAGCCGCAGCACATCGAGGACGCGGTGGCGGCGGTCGAACTGGAACTGACCGACAAGGAGATCGAGGAGCTGGAGCAGCCGTACACCCCGCACGCGATCAGCGGCCACTGAACCGCGCACCCCAACGAGCGCGGGGAACCGCGGGACCCGTCACGGGTGCGCCGGAAGCGGTCGGCGCTGCGGTTGGGCCCCGAGCCGTGCACCAGGCTGCCGTTGGAGAACAGCACGTCCCCTCGTGGTGCTTCGCGAACGCCAGCAGGTTCGTCAGGTTGGACACCGGCGGCAGCAGCGACGCCGTCCCGCTTCGCGCACCTGCTCGCCCAGCGGGCCGGCCGGTCCCCGATGCGGGCAGTGCGCGAGGCCCGGCTGCTGGAGGTCACCGATCTGACCGTGGAACGGGTGGCGGCGGCCTCCGGATTCCCCAGCCCGGGGTGCCGCCCGGCGCCTACCGGGCGGGCGAACGGCAGTAAAGGGAGGAAAAGGCTGCCGTTGACGAGATGTCAATGAAGAAAACACGGCGGGGAATCCCGGACATCGGGAGATCTCTTGTTCGGACCTGTTCAGCTGTGTAAAAGTGTGCGCTGTCGGCGCGCAGGAAAATACATTCCCTCTGTATGCGCCAGGCCGCTCCCGTACACCCCCACGCTTCACAAGAGCCGCCTCAGGTGGACGTCCGAGCTGCCCATATGCCCTCGCCGTACCCATTGGTATGGACTAATTCCGGTAGTGCGTCGGGAGGAATTCGGCCGTGACCGAGGCAGGTCTGTCGGACGAGCAGCTGAGCGCCGAACTGAAAAAGTGGACGGGCGCGTCACCCGCCCTGCACCCCGTCGGCGAACTCCTCGACCGGCACTGGGCGGCGGCCTTCGCCTACGCCCGGCTGTGCACCGACGGGCCGCGCGCCGCCGGCATGCTCACGACGGCCGCGTTCACCCGGCTCTTCGGCGCGTCCCTCCGGCAGACCGGCCCGACCGCCGCCTGGCGGCCCCAGGTCCTGGTCGCCGTCCGCCGGATCGCGGCCGAGTGGGACACCGACGGCCGCCGGGAACTCCTCCATCCCGGCCTGCGCTCCGGCGACGGACCCGGCGAGCGCGCCGCGTTCCGGCTGCTGCCACCGCCCGAGCGGCGGTTGCTCGCCCGCGCGTTCCAGCGGATCCCCGAGACCTCCCGCGCCGTGCTGTGGCACGCCGAGGTCGAGGCCGAACCGCTGGCCGTGCCCGCCGCGCTGCTCGGCCTGGACGAGGAGGACACCCGCGTCGAACTGGGCCGCGCCCGCGAGCGGCTGCGCGAGGAATGCCTCCAGGTGCACCGCGAGCTGGCCCCCGAGGCCGAGTGCCGGCGCTATCTGCGCATGCTGGACGTGACGTTCCGGCGCGGCGGCACCGACATCGACCCGGACCTGCGACAGCACCTGTCCGGCTGCGCCCACTGCGAGCGGACCGCCGGCCAGCTCGCCGAGTTCAACGGGGACGGCCTGGGCCCGGGCCTCGCCGAGGCGGTCCTCGGCTGGGGCGCCCACGGCTACGTGGAGTCCCGGGCGGTCCGCGCCGAGGAGCCCGCCGCACCGGCCCCGGCCGCCGCAGCCGTCGTGCCCCAGGGCGGCGAGGCCTTCACCACCGAGGAGCCCGCCGCACCCAGGGGAACCACCGCACCCACCGCACCGGCCGAACCGGCCGCTCCCGCACCCACCGTGCCGGACCCGGGCACCGCTCGCCGCCGGGCGGCCGGCCGTGGCGCCGCGTCCGCCCGCCGCCGGGCGGCCGGCGCCCCTTCCCCCGCCCGGGGAACCACAGGCACCGGAGGAACCGAGGGCGGGCAGACCGCCGAGGGAACCGACACCGCCCCCGCCTCCCCCCGCTCCGCGCACCGCGCCGCCCGGCGGGCCCGGCGCCGCACCCTCGCGCTGGCCGTCGGCACCGCCGGCGGTCTCGTCGTCCTGCCCCTGGTGCTGTGGTCGGTGCTCGGCTCCGGCGACGGCCCGGCGCCCGGTGCCATCCGCACGCCCTCCCGCACCCCGGGCAAGGACGCGCCCTCCCCGGGCGCCTCCTGGGCCGGCCGCAACGCCCCGGGCCAGGGCGCCCTGCACGGCAGACTGCGCAACCTCGCCTCCGGCCTGTGCGTCGGCGTCGTCGGCGGGAAGGCGGTCGAGGGCGCCGAGACGGAACTCGCCGACTGCTCCGCCACCCCGGCCCAGCAGTGGACGTACGAGACCGACGGACTGCTGCGCAACGCCGCCGCCCCCGACCTGTGCCTGGACTCCCACCTCGGCTACTCCGTGCGCCTCGCCCCGTGCACGGCCACCGGCAAGGCGGCCCGCGACATCCGCTACGACTTCACGCTCCAGGGCGCCCTGGTGCCGCAGGCCGACCAGCAGCTCGCCCTCACCCCGGCCGCCACCGACGGCTCCGGCGCCCTCGTGCTCAAGATCCGCGCCGCGGGCACCGTCCAGCGCTGGTCCGTCGACACCGCCCACCCGGACCTGCGGATGGAGAACGTCAACTGGGACCGGGACAGCGCCCTGGCGACCACCCGGGCCGCACCGCCCACGACCGCCGAGCCGGTCGCCCCCACGCCGTACCGGACGGCCGGGCCGACGCCCACGCCGTCCGCGACGACTTCTGCGACGACCTCCGCCCCGGCACCGTCGCCGACCGCCACCGCAGACCCGTGCGCGAGGTACCCGCAGTACTGCGGCCGGGACGGCGGCGGCTGGGACGGGGACGGCGGCCGCCACCGCCGCTGACGTCAGGGGTGGTGCGGCGGCGGGGGCGGGATCGTCCCCAGGCCCGGGGCCGGTTCCGGCCACACCAGCAGCACCGGGCACGGCGCGTGGTCGACGGCGAACCGCACGGCCGGGCCCAGGCTCCTCGGGCCGAGCCGCGATCGGTCCCCGTCCCGGGCCAGCACCAGCAGTTCGGCCCCCTCGGCGGCGGCCACCACCTCCCGCTCGACCCGCCCCGACCGCTCCTCGCGCGCACAGGGCCGGCCCAGCCGCTCGGCCGCCGCGGCGAGCAGCGAGGCCGCCGACGTGCCGCCCAGCGCCTCCAGCCGGTCACCCGGGTCCGCCTCCCGGTGCCCGCGGCCCAGCAGGCCGGCGAAGGCCCCGTGCGCCACCGCCGGCACATCGGGCCCGCTCACATGGAGCAGCACCACCTCGGCGTCGTCCGGAGCATGGGCGCGCACCGCGTCCACGCAGGCGGGCCAGGTGCCCTCCACCAGCCAGGCGATCACCCGCATCCCTCGGCCTCCCTCGACGCACGAAACCCGTCACAGAACCTGCAGCGACCCCCACAGTGCCACCACCGCGACCGCGAGGGAGGACGGCACGGCCAGCAGACCGAGCCGGGTGAACTCCCCGAGGTCCACGTCGTGCTCGTGCTGGTGCACGATCCGCCGCCACAGCAGCGTGGCCAGCGACCCGGCGTAGGTGAGGTTCGGGCCGATGTTCACGCCCAGCAGCACGGCGAGCACCGCACCCGGCCCGGCGGGCGCCGCCAGCGGCAGCAGGACCAGCACCGCGGGCAGGTTGTTGATCAGGTTGGCCAGCAGCGCGGCCAGCGCGGCCGTCCCCAGCAGCGCGGGCAGCCCGGTGCCGCCCGGCAGCACGTGTCCGAGCACGTCCGCGAGCCCGTTGTCGACCACCGCCCGCACCACGATGCCCAGCGCCAGCACGAACGCGAGGAAGGCCGGGGCCGCCGACCGCACCACGGTCAGCGGGCTCGCCTGCCGCCGTACCAGCGCCCGCCCGGCCAGCACCAGCGCACCGGCCGCCGCCACCCAGGCGGGCTCCACGCCGAACGCCGACGCCACCACGAACCCGGCCAGCGTGCAGCCCACGGTCACCAGCGCGAACAGCGGCAGCGCGGGCGCCTCGCCGGTGTCCCGGCCCGCCGGGGCCGCCGCCGTGAGATCCCGGGCGAAGAACCGCCGGAACACCAGGTACTCGGCGCCGATCGCGGCCAGCCACGGCAGCGCCATCAGCCCCGCGAACCGGGTGAAGCTCAGCCCGCTCGCCGCGAACGCCAGCAGGTTCGTCAGGTTGGACACCGGCAGCAGCAGCGACGCCGTGTTCGACAGGTGCGTGCAGGCGTACACATGCGGTTTGGGCCGTACGCCCGTCCGCGCGGCCGTGGCGAAGACGACCGGGGTGAGCAGCACGATCGTCGCGTCCAGGCTGAGCACGGCGGTGATGGCCGAGGCCAGCGCGAAGACCGCCGTCAGCAGCCGCACCGGCCGGCCCGCCGCCCACCGGGCCATCCACGCCCCGCACGCCTGGAACAGCCCCTCCACATCGCAGAAATGGGCGAGCACCAGTACCGCGGCGAGGAACCCGACCACCGGGCCCAGCCGTTCGGCCTCGGCCCGGGCATGGCCGAGGGAGATCGCGCCGGTGGCGACCGCGACGGCGGCGGCGGGGACGGCCATGACCGCCTCCGGCCAGCCGAAGGGCCGTACGACGGCCCAGGCCAGCACGGCGACCAGCAGGACGGCGGACAGGGCCTCGGCGAGCGGGGTGTTCAGGGCGGTTCCTTCCGGAGTCGGGCACGGGGTCCCGCCCATGAAAACAGACCAGGTCGAACGCGCTACGACGACCGGCTGCCCGCCGCACCCAGGAACTCCGCCCAGCCGCCCGCCGGAGCCTGACCGGGCGGCAGGGTGCGCAGCCGGCGCAGCACCGCCTGGTCCTGCGCCTCCAGCCAGGCGACGAGCTGCTTGAAGGACACGAAGCGCACGTCGTCGTACGCGGCCATCTTGCCGATGGCCTCCTCCACGGCGTCCATGTAGATGCCGCCGTTCCAGCGTTCGAAGTGGTTGCCGATGAAGAAGGGGGCGCGGTTGGACTCGTAGGCCCGCCGGAAACCGGCCAGATAGGTGTCACGCGCCTGGGCCCGCCAGGTGTCGTACCGGCCGCGATCGCCGAGCGGGTTGCCGCCGGACTGGTTGAACATCAGGTTGTAGTCCATCGAGAGGACCTGGAAGGAGTGCCCGGCGAAGGGTATGGACTGCAGCGGGAAGTCCCACAGCTTGCCGCCCTGCACCTTTCCCGGCCAGACCTGCAGGCCGCCGGGGGAGCTGGCGTCGTACTTCCAGCCGAGCGCGGCGGCGGTCGGCAGCAGGTTGGCCTGGCCCTCCAGGCAGGGCGTACGGCCGCCGGTCAGCTCCTTGCGGTAGTCGAAGGGGAGCGGGTCGAGGTCGGTGAAGCCGGTGTTGGTCTTCCACTTCGTCACGAAGCCCACGGCTTGGTCGATCTCGCTGCGCCACTCGGCCGGGGACCAGTTGCGCACGCCGGTCGCGCCGCAGAAGTGCCCGTTGAAGTGGGTGCCGATCTCGTGGCCCTCCAGCCAGGCCGCGCGCACCTGCTGGAGCGTGGCGTGGATGTGCCGGTCGGCGAGGTAGCCGATCGCGGAGGCGCCGACCGGGTGCTGCGGCGGCCGGTAGAGGTGCTTCCTGGACTCGGGCAGCGTGTAGATGCCGCTCAGGAAGAACGTCATCTTGGCGCCGTGGTCGGCGGCCACCTTGCGGAACCGCGAGAACAGCCCGTTGCTCAGCTCGCCGGCCCCGTCCCAGGAGAACACCACGAACTGCGGCGGCTGCTGGCCCTCCTTCAGCCGGTCCGGCTTCGGCTGGTGCGGCTGGGCGCCGGTGTCGGCGGTGGAACCGTCGCCGATCGGCTTCACCGGCCGGGCCTGCGCCGTGCCCCGGCCGCCCGCCGGGCCCGGCCCGCCGCTGCCGGAGGAGCAGGCGGCCAGTGTTCCGAAGGCGCCCGCCGCCGCCCCAGCCGTCAGCACCCGCCTGCGTGAGATCCCGCTCATCGTCTCCCCGATTCCCTGGTCATGGCCCCCGCGGGGCCCGTTCGCCGTGCGGTCGACCGGGTTCGATGACCGCGGTCCGGGGAAAGATCGCGACCGACGGCGCCTGTTGCCGTCCTGTGACGGTTGTGGCGCCGCTATGACCAACGGGGGTTTCGCGGGGCGGTTTGGCGGACGGGCGCCCCACGGGGCCGGGCATGACGAACCCCGCTGCCTCGGGGGCCGGCAGCGGGGTTCGCGTGGAGGGGGTGGAGAGGGCGGGGTCAGGGACCGGTGCCCGGGGCGAGCACCGTCAGGCGGACGGACGAGGAGTTCCCGGAGACCGGCACCGGCCCGCCCGACCAGGCCGCCTTCAACGGGGCCCGCTCGTCCGGCGGAGTGACCAGCAGCGCGGCCGGCCTGGCCGTCTTCGCCCCGCTGATCTCCGGGTTGGAGAAGGTCAGTCCGGCCCAGGCGCTCCGCCCGGGCTTGAGCGTGACGGTCACCGGGGTGCCCGGCTCACGCCGGGGGTCCGGGCCGAGCTGGCGGCCGGAGGCGTCGACGAAGGCCGCACCCGGATAGCCGCGCACGGTGCAGGTCCGGGCGGACGTGTTGGTGAGCACCACCGGGAAGTTCTCCTGGCCCGCGCCCGGGTCGTTGCGGCCCACGGAGGCGCGCAGTTCGGAGGTGTGGCAGCGGGAGCTCGCCGCGGCCGGGGTGGTGGTGGCCGCGGGGCCGCCCGCGGTGCCCGTCGCCTTCGGCGCGGACGACGAGCCGGTGCCCGCGGGGGAGGAGGCCGTGGCCGTGGGGGACGCCGGGGGTGGTTCCGAGGTGTCCCGCGCGGGGGCGGCCGTACCGGAGACGGTGGCCGGGCCGGCGCTGTGCGCGCCGGAACCGTCACCACAGGCGGTCAGGAGGCCCAGCACGGCGACCGTGCCCACGAGCAGGGCACCGTGCCGCGCGGACCGGGGGGTGTACACCATGTCGCTCAAACTCCTGGAGGTCACGGCACGCGACCGGGACGCGTGCCTACGGCGCCGGGTGCGCCGTCCTCTCCGTCCGATGCACGGACCGCCGGAAAAGTTCGGGACGCGCCGGGTTCTGTCCGGTTCTCTTCCCCGCCGGGCCGCCCGGCAGGCCTCGGTCAGGTCACCCGCAGCGAACGGAGCACGCCGTCGGTCGCGTCGCCGCCGTCCCGCTGACGCAGCTGCACGTACACCTGCGGCCGCGCGGCGCCGTCCGCCGGGACCAGAGCGGACTCGGTGACCGAGCCGCCGTCGGGACAGCCCTTCCAGGACCGGACCAGCCCGTGCCAGTCGGCGTCCGTGAAGGCGCGGGCGCCCGCGTACCGGCAGCCGGAGTGCGCCAGCGCCTTCACCTTCGCGGTGACGTCCCCGTGCCCGCCGACCCCGACGAACACCCCGTCCACGGGGGCCTTCGGGTCGGACCAGTGGGACAGGTCGCCGGCCACCACGAGACCCGGCTGGTGCCCGGCGGCCAGCCCGAGCTCCCGCGGGTCCCAGCCGGAGTCGCGCAGCTCGCGGCCGAAGCCGTCCGGCACCCGCAGGCTCACCCGCCCGGTGGCGTCCGTGACCCGCACCTCCTCGTCCGCGGTGCCGTCCCGGTGGAGCGCCGCGGTCACCGTGACCGCGGCGGCCCCGGCGGCGAGGACCGCGGCGAGCACCAGCGTCAGGGGAGTGAGCCGGCCGCGCACCCCGTCCAGGCGCCGCGCGGACCGCACCGGCGGCGCCGCGGCCAGCCGGTCCAGCTCCGCAGCGAACGCCGGGGCGCCCGGCCAGCGTCGCGCCCGGTCCGGCTCGAGCGCGCGCAGCAGCGCCCGCTCCACGCCCGCGTCCAGCTCCGGCCGCAGCCGCCGGGGCGGTATCACATGCCCGGGCGGGCCCGGCACGGTCCCGGTGAGCAGTTCGTAGCCGACCGCGCCGAGGCTGTAGACGTCCGCGCGCTCGTCGATGCCGGCGCCGGGTTCGGCCTGCTCGGGCGGCCGGTAGCCCGCCGAACCCGCAGCCAGGGTCAGCACCGAGGCCTGCGCGAGGCTCTTGGCCAGCCCCAGGTCGGCGAGCAGCACCCGCCGGGTGCCGTCCGGGGCGGTGTGCAGCAGCACGTTGGTCGGCTTGATGTCGCGGTGCACGATGCCCGCCTCGTGCAGCGCGGCGGCGCCGCGCGCGGCCTCGGCCGTCAGCGCGAGCGCCTCCCGCACCGGCAGCGGACCGCCGGCCAGCAGATCGGCGAGGGTCCCACCGCCGGCGTACTCCATCACGAAGTACGGTCTGCCGTCCGGGAGTTCGCCGATGTCGTAGACCTGCACTACCCGGCTGGACCCGGCCCGGCGCAGCAGCCGCGCCTCGGACAGGAACCGCTCCCTGATGTCGAGCCGGTGCGCCCAGTTCTCGGCGAGCACCTTCACCGCCACCGGGGCGTGGAGCTCGGGGTCGTGGGCGAGCCACACCGTGGCGAAGGCGCCGCTGCCCAGCGGCCGTTCGAGGCGGTGGCGGCCGATCCGCTCCAGGGGGTGCATACGACTATCATGCCTGGCCTGAGATCTACTCGGAGGGGGGCCGTTCGTGCAGGACCAGGCGCTGACGGAGGAGTTCGCCCGGCGTGCCGCCGCCGGTGACGGCACGGCCCTGGACCGGCTGCTGACGGAGATACGGCCGGAGGTCGTGCGCCGCTGCGCGCGCTTCCTGCCCTGCCGGGAGGACGCCGAGGAGGCCGCCCAGGACGTGCTGCTCCAGGTGGCCCGGCACATCTCCGGCTTCGAGGGCCGCAGCCGCTTCGGGACCTGGCTGTACACCGTCGTCGCCAACTGCTGCCGGCAGAAGTACCGCGAGCTGAAGCGGCGGGCCGCCGAACAGCCCGCGGCCATCGAGCCGGGGCACGCCGTCGACCCGCGCACCACCAGCGTCATCGCCGGCTCCCGGGTGGATCTGCTGGAGGCCCTGGAGCGCCTGGAGCGGGAGCATCCGCACCTGGTCGCGCCGCTGGTCTACCGGGACATCTGCCAGCTCGACTACGCCGAGGCCGCCGAGCGCGCCGGCATTCCGCTCGGCACCCTCAAGTCCCGGCTGCACGAGGCTCGCAGGCAGGTACGGCCGTGGCTGACGGCCTCCTGAGAGCCGCGCCGGGGCCTATTCGTCCTCCTCGAACAGCGGCAGCTCCGCCCAGATCGTCTTGCCCTCCGGATGGTGCCGGCTGCCCCAGCGCTGGGTGAGCTGGGCGACCAGCAGCAGACCCCGGCCGCCCTCGTCGTAGGTCTTGGCCCGGCGCAGGTGCGGGGCGGTGGGGCTGGTGTCGGAGACCTCGCAGATCAGCGTGGCCGCGTCGTGGATCAGCCGGAGCCGGATCGGGTGCGCGCCGTACCGGATGGCGTTGGTGACCAGCTCGCTGACCACCAGCTCCGTCGTGAACGACGCCTCGCGCAGCGACCAGGTGTCCAGCTGCTCCACCACCTGCTTGCGGACCGGCGCGACCAGCGCCGGGTCGGCGGGGATGTCCCAGGTCGCCACCTGCCCGGCGGGCAGGCCCCGGGTGCGGGCCAGGAGCAGCGCCACGTCGTCGGGGGCGCCGCCGGACGGCAGCAGGGTGTGCAGGACGCGGTCGCAGGTCTCGTCCAGGGAGTCCGCGTACGCCCCGAGCGCCGCGTGCAGCATCTCCCGGCTCGCCTCCGGGTCGCGGTCCCGGGACCACACCAGCCCGTCGGTGTACAGCGCGAGGACGGTGCCCTCGGGCAGTTCCACCTCGGTCGACTCGAAGGGCAGCCCGCCCAGGCCGAGCGGGGGACCGGCGGGCACCTCCAGGGCGTGGGGCGTGCCGCCCGGCCGCAGGACCACGGGTGGCGGATGCCCGGCGCGGGCCAGGGTGCAGCGCCGGGACACCGGGTCGTAGACGGCGTACAGGCAGGTCGCGCCGACCTCGCCGGGGCTGCCGTCCTCGCCGGGGCTGACATCGCCGCCGGACTCCTCCGACAGCCGGACGACCAGGTCGTCGAGGTGGGTGAGCAGCTCGTCCGGGGCCAGGTCGATGTCGGCGAGGGTGCGTACGGCGGTGCGCAGCCGGCCCATGGTGGCCGAGGCCTGGATGCCGTGCCCGACGACGTCCCCGACGACCATCGCGACCCGCATCCCGGACAGCGGGATCACGTCGAACCAGTCCCCGCCCACGCCGGCCCGGGCGGCCGGCAGATAGCGGGAGGAGGCGTCCAGCGCGGCCGTGCGCGGCAGCGACCGGGGCAGCAGGCTGCGCTGGAGCGCGAGCGCGGTCTCCCGCTCGCGCGAGTAGCGGCGGGCGTTGTCGATGCAGACGGCGGCGCGTGCGGTGATCTCCTCGGCGAGCAGCACGTCGTCCGGGGTGAAGCCGTCCGGGCGGCGGTGCCGGGTGAGCACCGCGACGCCGAGGGTCAGCCCGCGCGCCTGGATCGGCACCGACATCGAGGAGTGGATGCCGAACTGCCGCACCCGCTTGCCGCGTTCCGCGTGCCAGGTCAGCCACTGGTCGATGTCGCCGGCGGCCACCGAGGTGGCGATCGTGCGGCCCGCGGTGAGCGAGTCGGCCTGCGGCGAGAAGTCCGGGTACTCCTCCGCCGTGCCGGGATCGACCACGGCCTCGGGCACGCCGGGCAGCACGGACCGGTGGGCGGTGCGGCGCAGCCGCACCGGGGCGGTGATGCGGGCGGGCGGCTCGCCGCCGTACTCCTCCGGGTCCAGCAGGTCGATGGTGACGAAGTCGGCGAGCGCGGGCACGCACACGTCCGCCAGCTCCTGCGCGGTCCGGGTGACGTCGAGCGTGCTCCCGATGCGCACGCTGGCCTCGTTGACCAGCTGCAGCCGCTGTCGGGCCCGCTGGTTGTCGGTGATGTCGTGCGCGGCCAGGCACACGCCCCGCACGCGGCCCGCCGTGTCCCGGACCGGTGCCATGCGGGCGAGCCAGGCGTGGTCCCGGTCGTCGCGGCCGGTGGGCGCGGAGGTCTGCACGTCCAGCGGGCGGCCCGTGGCCAGGACCCGGAGCATGCCCTGCTCCAGCTCCTCGGTCTGCCGTCTGCCGCTGATCTCCGCGAGCCGCAGCCCGCGCAGCCGCTGCTCCGGCAGCCCGACGACGTCGGCCATCGCCTCGTTCATCCGGTGCAGCCGCAGCCGGTCGTCGTACACCGCGATCGCGCACGGCGACTGGACCAGGCCCGCGGTGGTGAGCGGGTCGTCACCGGGCGGCGGGTCGTCGCCGGGGAGCGGGGTGACCACGAGCCAGTCGTCGGGGTGCTCGTCGTCCGGCGGGCGGCGGTGGGCGAGCAGCCACACGGCGACGGTACGGCCGTCCCGGTGGCGCAGTCCGACCGTGCCCGCCCAGCGGGTGCCGGCGGGCGGGGCCGGGGGGCCGGCGTCGGCGAGCAGCTCGGCGGCGGGGCGGCCCAGGACGGCGGCGGCCGGGTGGCCGAGCAGGCGGCGGGCGCCCTCGTTCCACTCCGTCAGCGTTCCGTCGGCGCCGATGACGGCCCGGGCCGTGGCCGCATCGTCGAACGGATAGACCCGGCTCATCCTCGCCGCTCCCAAGCGCACACTCACAGTGAACGGGTGGCTCCACCCGCTGGTCCAGCGTAGTGCTTCACGCCCGCCCGCGAACGACGGTCGAGGGGCCACCTGGCCGACACGGTCGACGCCGGCCACAGCCTGCCCGCCCGGGCCGAGGTGGCGGTGTGGGACGAGCACGCCTACGTCCCGGTGACCGGGGCGACGGTGGAGTGGGCCACCGCCTCCGACGCTCCCACCGTCATCACCTTCGACGCGGTGCGCGGCTCCCGGCTGCGGCTGACGCTCACCAGCGCCCACCCGGGCCGGCCCGAGGGAGCGGTGCGCATCAGCCGGCTGGACGCGTGAGGGTACGGGCACGGCCCGGGGCGGTCAGGCGGCGTCGTGGAAGACCAGGCCCAGCGTCCGCCGCCGCCCGGACCGCACGGTGCTCACCCCGTGCCGCATCGCCCCGGCGGACCAGCCGCGGCGCGTGCGCACGGGCCGGTCCCGGGTGGTGAACACCAGGCCGTGCCCCTGCCGCAGGACGCTCGCCGTCCCCCGGGACTGGGCGCGAGGGCGCTGTTCCACCATGAGGAACTCGCCGCCGGTGTAGTCGGTGCCGTACGCGTCCAGCGCCACCACCACCTGGAGCGGGAAGACCAGTTCGCCGAAGACGTCCCGGTGCAGGGCGTTCCAGTCGCCCGGCCCGTAGCGGAGCAGGATCTGCGCCGACCGGTCCTGGCCGGCCTCGTGGCAGCGGGCCAGCCATGCGTCGAGCGAGTCGGGCCAGGGGGCCGGGCGGCCCAGCCGGGCCGCCCAGTCCCGGGCGACGGGCAGCAGCCGGGGATAGAGCGCTGCCCGCAGCGCGGCCACCGGTGCGGGCAGGTCGTGGGTGAAGTAGCGGTACTCGCCGGAGCCGAACCGGTGCCGGCCCAGGTCGACCGTGGTGCGGAACAGCTCCGGCTCGTCGTACAGGGCGGCCAGGTCCGCGCACTCGGCCGGCGTCAGCAGCGGGCCGGTGGGCGCGCTGCCCTGCTCGTCCAGCTCGGCGGCGAGCGCGGCCCAGTCGGTGCGGGCCGCCCGGCGGCGGGCCTCGGCCCGGGTCGGCGTCATGCGTCCTCCTCTTCCCGCCCCTCCGGCTCGGTGCGTCGCTGTCGAGTCTGCCCCGCCGCGCGGTGCGCGACCGGCGGAAACCGGACACCGTCCTCGGAGTCTGCTGGTACCGCGATGATTCCGTGCTGACCTGCGCATATTTACGCGTGAGTACCCGCGCGGTACCGTGTGGCACATGCCAGCTCTCAACGTGGAGTTCAGCGAACGGGAACTCGAGGACCTGCGGCAGATCGCCAAGGAGCGCGGTACGTCGATGAAGGCCCTCGTCCGCGAGGCCGCCGCCGCCGACATAGCCCGGCACCGGGCCCTGCAGGAGGGCGCCGAGGCCTTCCGCCGCTTCTTCGCCGGCCACGCCGAGGAGTTCGCGGCGGCCTTCCCCGACGACGAGCGTCCCGCCAAGGGCGAGGCCGCCTGACCGATGCCCTCCGTCATCCATATCGACGTCCCGTGGCTGCTCCAGCGGCATGAGGAGGTCCTGCCCGACCAGCCCGCCGTGGACGACTTCTCCGCGCTGGTCGCCGCCGTCGCCCGGCACCGGGTGGACCCGCCCCGGCTCGGCGTGGACTCCGACCCGGCCTGGCGTGCCGCCGCGCTGCTGCACACCCTCGCCGTGCTCAAGCCGCTGCCCGCGGCCAACGCCCGCTTCGCCTGCGCCACCGCCGTGGCCTACATGTTCGTCAGCGGCGCCGGCATCGACCCGCCCTACGGCGCCCTGGTCGACCTGGCCCGCGACCTGATCTCCGGCAAGGCCGACGTGTACGGCGCCGCCGACCGGCTCCGCTCCTGGCAGATCTGACCCGCCCGGCCGGCGGGGGGAAGCCGCCGGGACCGCCGGCCGGGGACGGGCCGTCCGAGGAGGACCGGCTCCCAGTCCACTACCGGCCCGCGGGCTCCGGGAGCGTGCGCGCCCGGCCGGTGCGTGCGCACGCTTCACACGGGGCGCATCAGGAATCCGGCCGCTTTTCCGCCAAGGCCCGGTCGGCAGCCTGTTTCTGACTTTCTTTCAAACCGGCTGAAGTCGTACGTGCGCCTTGTTGCTCGTGTGGAAGTTGTGCAAGGGTTCAAACGCGGTGAATTTCCGCTCGCACCACGCGTCAAAAGGAATCCGCTCCGTGCTCACCCCCCACCCCCCTCGTCCTTCCTGGCCGCCGTCCGGCGCCGAACCCGGGGAATCCGACGAGTTCCTCGCGGGCCCGCTGCGGGCCGGCTCCGACGCCGAGGCCTCCCGGTCGGCCGCCCTGCTGATGGCCCGCCACTGGCAGCCGGCCCACGCGTACGCGGTCATCTGCCTGGCCGCCCCCGGCCCCCTCGCCCACATGGTCACCGCCACCGCCTTCCACCAGGTCCTGGGCCGGCTGGCGCTCGGCGAACCCGGCGACGCGCTGCGGCCCCGCCTGCTGGTGGCCGTCCGGGACACGGTCCTGAACTGGTCCGCCACGGACCGGATCACCGCCGTACTGCCCGAACTCGGAAAACCCGCCGGGGGCCGCGGGATGCGCACCGCGCCGGCCCTGATACCGGAGAACCGCGTCCTTTCCGACCACTCGTTCCACGCCCTTTCCCGACTGGAACAGGCACTGCTGTGGCACACCGAGGTCGAGGCGGAACCGCCCGCCGTGCCCGCCGGACTGCTCGGCTTGGACATACGGAGCGCGACGGCCGCGCTGGAACAGGCCCGGGAGAAATTCCGCGAGGGCCTGGTGCGCGCCCACCGGGAACTCGCGCCCGGCAAGGAGTGCCGTTACTACAACCGCCTGCTCGACGTGCCGATCCGCCGGGGCGGCACGCTGCTGCCCGACGTCCAGGACCACCTGGCCGGCTGCGCCTACTGCCGGCACGCGGCCGAGCAACTGGGCCATGTCGACGCCGCCCTGGGCGTCCTGCTCGCCGAGGCCGTCCTCGGCTGGGGCGCCCGCCGCTACCTCGACTCCCGCCCCGGCCGCCGCCAGGGTCCCGCCCGCGGCGGTTCCCGGCGCTCCGGGGGACGCCGGCGCGGCGGCGGGCGGCGCCGCGCCGGCGACGGCGGAGCCGGGTTGCCGGCCCGGATCCTCGCCGCCGTGTCCGCGCGCCGTTCGCCGGGCGCCTGGTCGTCCCGGACGCTGCTGACGGGCGTCGGCGTGGCCTCGGCCGGGCTGCTCGCGACGGTCCTCGCGGTCAGCGCGTGGCCGGACGGCGGCGACGGCACCGAGCCGGTCGCCACCAACGCGGTGCCCGGCGCGTCGGCTTCGCCGGGCGCCACGGGCCTGCCCGCCGCCGGCCGGCCGGGTCCGCTGCGCAACGCCGCCGGACGGTGCCTGGACGTCAAGGGCACGCCGGAGGCCGGGGCGAGTGCCGTGCTGGCCGCCTGCTCCGGCTCGGCCACGCAGCGGTGGACGTACGAGACGGACGGGCAGCTGCGCAGCGACGCCGACACCGGTCTGTGCCTGGACTCGCACGCCGACGCGGGCGTGGTGCTCCTCGGCCGCTGCGCCGGCGCCGGGTCGGAACGGGCCGACGACGTGCGCTACGACCTGACTCCCGAGGGCGAGTTGCTGCCGCGGTGGGACCGGACGCTCGCGCTCGCCGCCGGCGGTGACCAGGCGGGCGCCGATCTCGTCGTCAAGGTCCGGAACGGGTCCGCCGGTCAGCGGTGGACGGCGGCGTGACGCCCCCGGCCCCCAGGGCCTGTCGTTGGGATCACGCCGGGCTCACGGGCCCTGGCACCGGACCCCGCTCCCTGATCCGCCCTGACCCGGCGAAAGTCCCTAGCGGGTCGCGCCGCCGTCGTCCTCCAGGTCCGACCGCGTCACCGTGCCCGGCCGGGCGTGGCCCGACAGGGCCAGGGTGAGGTCGAACTCCGCCAGCACACAGCGGATGACGTGTTCGACGCCGGCCCGGCCGTCCAGGCCGAGGCCGTAGACGTACGGGCGGCCCAGCAGGACCGCCCGGGCGCCCAGGGCGAGGGCCTTGAAGACGTCGGCGCCGGTCCGCACGCCGCTGTCGAACAGGACCGTCAGCCGGTCGCCGACCGCGTCCGCGACGCGGGGCAGCGCGTCGGCCGCCGCGACCGAGCCGGCCACCTGCCGGCCGCCGTGGTTGGAGACCACCACGCCGTCCATGCCGGCGTCCGCGGCGAGCCGGGCGTCGTCCGGGTGCAGTACGCCCTTGAGGACGATCGGCCCGTCCCAGTGCGCGCGCAGGAAGGCCAGGTCGGGCCAGGTGTGACCGGCGTCCCCGAACAGGCCGAGGAAGTGCAGCACCGCCGCGTTCGGGTCCTCGTGCACCGGCTTGGCGAGCCCGGCCTGGAACGCGGGATCGGTGAAGTAGTTGGCGGTGCCCACGCCGTGCAGGAACGGCAGGTACGCCTGGTCCAGGTCGCGGGGCCGCCAGGCCAGCAGCGGGGTGTCCAGCGTGACGACCAGCACCGAGAAGCCGGCCGCCCGGGCGCGGGCGAGGAAACTCCGGGTCACCTCGCGGTCCTTGCCCCAGTACAGCTGGAACCACCGCTCGGCGTCGCCCATCGCCTCCGCCACCTGCTCCAGCGGCGTGCTCGACGCCGACGACAGGACGAACGGCACGCCCTGCGCGGCGGCGGCCCGGGCCGCGGCGGTCTCGGCGTCCGGATGCATGATGGACAGCACGCCGACGGGCGCCAGCGCGAGCGGCGCCGGCAGTGCGCGCCCGAGCACCTCGGTCGTGAGGTTCCGCTCGTGCACGTCCCGCAGCATGCGCGGCACGATCCGGCGCCGGTCGAGGGCCTCCCGGTTGGCGCGGGCCGTGCCGCCGTCGCCCGCGCTGCCGGCCACGTAGCCCACCGGGCCGGGGCCGAGCCGGTGCTCGGCCAGCTCCTCGAGCCGGGTCGGATCGGTGGGGAGCCGGGGCACCGCCCCGGTCATCCCGTTCAGATAGATCTCGTACTGGAAGTCCGCCCAGTGCTGTGCCATCCGTCAGCTCCCGCCTGTCGTCGGCCGCGCGCACCCGACGATACGTGATCACTTCATGAACACAAGGAGTCATGAAGGGACTTGTGGCGGGCTCAGCCGGAATGTTTCAGGACGATTAACGAACAGCTGATTTTCGGCCAGCTGGCCGCTTCGGCGACGGGGGAACGGCTCTGTTCCGCGGTCACGGCGTTCGATTTCCGTGACTTCACGCCACTGCTTCAACACGAAAGGTTACTGAAACCCGTGGGTTCGATGTGAGTTTCGCCGGTGGAGTCGGCAGAGTGGCGCTCGCCGCTCCGGCACCCGACCGGACCGGAGCCGGCACCTCGTCAGTTCGAGCGGAAGGATGCACACAATGCGGAACACCGCGCGCTGGGCAGCGGCCCTCGGCCTCACGGCCGCCGCCGTTTGCGGACCCCTGATCGGGGCCGCCGTCGCTGCACCGGGCGCCGCCCCGTCGTCGCTCTACGCCCCGTCGGCACTGGTGCTCACCACCGGCCACGGCAACGACGCGGCCACGGCCACACCGGAGCGCGCCGTCACCCTGAACTGCGCCCCCACGGCTTCGGGCACCCACCCGGCCGCCGCCCAGGCCTGCGCCGAACTGCGCGCCGTCGGCGGCGAGCTGGACGCCCTGAAGCCCGCCGGCGACGTGATGTGCACCAAGGTGTACGACCCCGTCGTCGTCACCGTCCAGGGCGTCTGGCAGGGCAAGCGCGTCTCCTACGAGCGCACCTTCGGCAACGCGTGCATGAGGGATGCCGCCGGCGGCAGCCTCTTCGCGTTCTAGGACCGGGATCGCAGGGGTGCCCCGTGGACACCGGATCAGGCTCGCAACTGGGGAGTGCGGCCCCTGGAGCGGGGAACCTGCGATCTCGCGCCGGGGCCGGCGGGCGGAGTGGGGCCGCCCGCCGGGCCCGGGCACACAGCCGCTCCCCGGGTCGGTCCGGGGGGGACCGCCCGGGGAGCGGCGAAAAACAATCTGTTTCAACGGCGTGCTCAGGCCTTGCGCCGGTGACTCGTGTCGCACCAGGGGTAGCGGCGACTGCGCCGGCAGGTACACAGAGCGACGCGGAACCGGTCCGAGAAGACCGTGCTCCCGTCCTCCAGTTCGATCTCCACGGGCCCTTCCACCAGGAGGGGCCCGCGCCGTTGCACGGTGATCCGGCGGGCCCGGCCGGCGTCGGGCGCCGGGCCGGCGGAGTCGTGCGCCGCGCTGTCAGATGGGTCGTTCGGCACGGATGACCACCAGTTCCTCCCTGTCCTCGGCCGGTGCGAGCAGCCCGCTCCGGCGCAGCCAGTCCTCCCGGGAGCGCAGCACCGGCCCGAAGGGGACCCAGCGGCGCCGCACCACCGCGGCCTTCAGACCGGCGTCCCGCAGCAGCTCCAGGGTGCGCTCGGGACCGCTCAGTGCCGAGTGCACGATCAGCAGCATGCCTCCGGGGCTCAGCAGGGCCGGCGCCTCCTCGCAGATCCGGTCCAGCAGCAGCCGCCCGTCGCGCCCCGCGTCCCAGGCCACGGCCCGGCCGCGCGGCCCGCGCCCGGTCTCGGGCGCCGGTACATAGGGCGGGTTCGCCAGGATGAGGTCGTACGTGCGGCCGCGCACCGGCGCGAACAGGTTGCCGCGCCGGGTGCGCACCGGCAGCCGGGACAGCCACGCGTTCAGCCGGGCCGTCCACACCGCCCGGCGGGACACGTCCACCGCGGTCACCTCGGCGCCCCGCCGGGCCGCCGCCAGGGCCAGCGCACCGCTGCCGGTGCCCACGTCCAGCACCCGGGTGCCGGGCGGCGGGGCCACCTCGTCGAGGGCCTCGGCCAGCAGCTCGGTGTCGTCCTGCGGGGCGTACACACCCGGAAGCATCACAGCGATCACACCGTCCGAATACCCGGGGACTCAGGATGTATGGGACAGCTGCTGTTCCAGGGGTGCCTGCGGGGACGGGGACGATCCCCGCAGTGCGAGGGGCGTCCGCAGGCAGGTCCGTCCCGCGCGCCAGGAGGCGAGCAGCCGCCGGCCCAGCCGCTCCTCCAGGTACTCGGTCGCGTCGATGCCGAAGGCGATGTCCGGCGCCAGCTCGGGCTCCTCCTCCAGCAGTCCGCCGATCACCTCGTGCCGGACGACCTGCTCGTGCACCGCGTCCGCCGTCACGTGCTCGTCGTAGAAGAACTCCGCCGCCGGTCCGGCGCCGGTGCGGCGCATCGCCTCGGCCAGCCGGCGGGAGCCGGGCGAGGAGGTGATCTCCACCTCGGCGAAGTGGCCGACCAGCGCGCCGCGCAGCTCGCGGTGCAGGCCGGACAGGGACATCAGGTTCACCACGGCGAGCATCTCGGCCGGGGCCGCGTCCAGGTACCGGCCGTACGTCGTGTCCAGGTCCAGGTCCCGCATCAGCTCGGCGAACAGGTGCGCGTGGACCCGTTCGGCCCGGCCGCCGCCGAACTCGTCGTACTCCACCGCGGCCATCGCCGCCTTGGCCCGGCCCCGCAGCCGCGGCAGCACCCAGGCGTGCGGGTCGGCCTCCTTCAGGTGGTACAGCGAGCGCACCGCCGCGTACTCGCGCAGCTGCCACAGCTCGCCCTCGGCGGACAGGAAGTGGGAGACGCCCGTGCCCTCGGCCGGCTCCACCAGGAGGGCGGCGAGCGCCTCGTCCAGGCTGTCGTGGACCGGGGTGTCGGCGCGCAGCGCGGACCGGAAGCGCTCCTCCAGCGCGGCCCGGACGCGCAGCAGCTCCGGGTCCCACTCCAGCTCCGGCGGGACGCCGGCGAAGCCGCGGTAGTGCAGCTCGTAGCACAGGTACAGGGCGAGCTGGAGGTCGTCGCCGTACGGGTCGGCGGCCGCGGCGTCCGCGGGGTGGGGGAGCGGGCCCGCGCCGCGCAGGCGGGCCGTGACCGCGGCGGAGAGCGGGCCGCGGGACGGGGGCAGCAGGGGGTCGCGCAGATCGTCGTTCATGCGGCTCGGGTACCCGGCTCGGACGAAAGCACTGGTGCGACCGGGTCACCTGCGACGAGAGCGGCGCCCACCAGCGGGCTCCGGGCGCCCCCGGTACGGGAACCGGGCCCGCCCCGGTGGGCGCGCGCCGCCCGGTTCAGTCGCCGTTCGCCTGCTCCTGTGCCCCGGTGTTCGGGGTGATGGCGTCCCCGGCCTCGCCCGGGGCGGACGTGTCCTCGTCGCGCTTCTCGGCCTCCTCGACCTCCCGGAGCACCTCCTCCAGGGCCGTCTCCGGCCGGTCCTCGTGGTCATTACGGTCGTTGCCGCCCGGCATGACGTCTCCTTCCGTCGGCGAGGTGATCTCCCCTGCGGGTTACCCGGCGGGGCCGTCCCAAGCGTCCCCCGGACAGGACGGGGGGCCGCCGTCTCCCTGCGGACGGCGGCCCCCACGGGCCCGGACCTGCGGCTGTCACATGTGGACGACGGGTGCGTCGCCCGCGTCCTGCTGCGGCACCCCGCGCCGGTAGAGGAGGAAGGCGAGCACCGCGCCCGCGCCGAAGAGGACCGCCGACCACCCGAAGGCGGTGGTGTAGCTCTCGATCGTGGCCTGGGCCCGCGCCGGCTCGCTGGTGGCGTCCCGGCCGGAGAGGTAGTCGGTGGCGGCGCTCGCCGCGAGGGTGTTCAGCAGGGCCGTGCCGATCGAGCCGCCCACCTGCTGCATGGCGTTGACGGTCGCGGAGGCCACGCCCGCGTCCTCGGCGGCGACCCCACCGGTGGCCAGCTGCATGGCCGGCGGCATGACCAGGCCGAGGCCGACACCGATCACGATCAGCTGCGGCAGCACCGCGCCGAGGTAGTGCGAGCCGAGGCCGATGCCGGTCAGCCAGGCCATGCCGGCCGTGGCGATCGCGAAGCCCAGCGGGATGACGGCCTTCGGGCCGAGCCGGGGGAGCAGCATCGTGGTGCCGGCCTGTGCGGTCACCATCAGCGCGCCGACCATCGGCAGGAACGCCACACCGGTCTTCGTGGGGCTGAAGCCGAGGTTCAGCTGGAGGTAGTAGGTCAGGAAGAGGAACACGCCGAACATGCCCGCGCCGGTGATCAGCACCGCGAGGAAGGAGGCCGCGCGGTCCCGGTCGAGCAGGATGCGCAGCGGCAGCAGCGGGTGCGCGGCCCGGGTCTGCCACCAGGCGAAGGCGGCCAGCAGCAGGCCGCCCGCGGCCAGGAAGCCCCAGGTCAGCGGCGAGTCCCAGTCGTGCGTCTCGGCGTTGGAGAAGCCGTAGACCAGGCCGAACAGACCGGCGGCGACCAGGATCGTGCCCGGCACGTCGAGCTTCGCGTTCGCCGCGTCGCGGTGGTTGCCCAGCAGCAGCCAGCCGCCCGCGAAGGCGACGACCGCGATGGCCACGTTCACGTACAGCGTCCAGCGCCAGTCCAGGGCGTCGGTCAGCACACCGCCGAGCAGCAGCCCGACCGCGCCGCCGGCGCCGGCGATCGCGCCGTACACGCTGAACGCGCGCGCCCGCTCCCGGGCGTCGGTGAACGTGGTGTTCAGCAGCGACAGCGCGGCGGGGGCGAGGAGTGCGCCGAAGGCGCCCTGCAGGGCGCGGGCGAGGACCAGCATGGTGAAGCCGTTCGCGGCGCCGCCGAGCGCGGAGGCCGCGGCGAAGCCGACGACGCCGACGAGGAAGGCGGGCTTGCGGCCGAACAGGTCGGCGATCCGGCCGCCGAGCAGCAGCAGGGAGGCGAAGGCCAGCGCGTAGGCGGTGACGATCCACTGCCGGTTGCCGTCGGAGAAGCCGAGGTCGGTCTGGGCGGACGGCAGGGCGATGTTCACGATGGTGGCGTCGAGGACCACCATCAGCTGGGCTATGGCGATCACCGCGAGGATCCACCACCGCTTGGGCGAGGCCTCGGCGTGCTCCGTGGCCGCCGCTCCCGCGCGGGAGCTGTCGGCCAGGGTCTTCTCGGGCATGCGGAACCACTCCAGGGAAGTCGTTCGGGTACGGGCACGGGCTGCGGCACGGCGGGCCGGAAGACGAACAGATCGTAAACGAAACTGTTTCGTACACTTCGACCTTAGGCCACTTCCAGCGAAACGGCAACGTTTCTTTTGTGGCGGGCAGGTACCCGGTCGGCGCTTCGCCGTGCGCGGTGTTTCAGTGTGTGGCGCCCTGGATACACCGCGAAGGTTCGGCCCCGGAGCTCGCGAACTCGTGCACGCCGTCGCAGTGAGGTCGTCACCATGTCCCACGCCCCGTCCCCCGCAGGACCGTCGAACCACACCCGGCCGGTCCCGGCCTCGGCCGGGCGGGCGGCCGACGCCCCGCCGCGTCCCGCCCGGGGCGGTACCGCCCTGGTGACGGGTGCCTCCTCGGGCATCGGTGCCGCGGTGGCCCGCCGGCTCGCCGCCGAGGGCGGCTGGCGGCTGGTGCTGAACGGACGTGACGTCACCCGACTGGAGCAGGTGGCCGCGCAGTCCGGAGCGCTCGCGCTGCCCGCGGACCTGACCCGGCCCGGCGCCGACCGCCGGCTCACCGGCCTCGCCCTGGACCACCTCGGCCGGCTGGACCTGCTGGTGGCGGGCGCCGGCGTCGGCTGGGCCGGGGAGTTCACCGGCATGCCCGCCGCACGCATCGACGAGATCGTGGGGCTCGACCTGCTGGCCACCGTGCACCTGGTGCGGACCGTGCTGCCGCACATGGTGGCGGCCGGATCCGGACGGATCGTGCTCATCGGGTCCCTCGCCGGCAGCGTCGGCGTGCGCGGCGAGGCCGTCTACTCCGCGGCGAAGGCCGCCCTGGCCACGTTCGCCGACTGCCTGCGCTACGAGCTGCGCGGCACCGGGGTGGGCGTCGGCCATGTCGTCCCCGGCGTGGTCGACACCCCCTTCTTCGACCGGCGGGGCACCCCCTACGCACGCTCCTGGCCGCGGCCGGTCCCCGTCGAGCGCGTGGCGGACGCGGTCTGCGCCGCCGCCCTGCACGGCCGCGACGAGGTGTACGTCCCCGGGTGGCTGCGCCTGCCCGCCCGGGTGCGCGGAGCCGCGCCCGGGCTCTACCGGCGGCTCGCCGCCCGCTTCGGGTGACCGCCATGACCGCCGTCACGGTACTGCTCGCACTCCTCGCGGCCCTGTCCAACGCGTCCGCCTCGGTGCTCCAGCGCCGTGCCGCCGTGCAGGAGCCGGACCACGGGGACGGGGCCGGGTCCGTCGTACGCCGGTTCACCCGCCTGCTGCGGCGCCCCTACTGGCTGGCGGGCGCCGGGCTGCTGGCGCTGTCCAGCCTGCTGCAGGCCGGGGCGCTGGCCGTGGGCAGCCTGTCGCTGGTCCAGCCGCTGCTCGCCGCCGAGCTGCTGTTCACCCTCGCCGTGGGCAGCGTCGTCTTCCGCAGCCGCCCGGACGGCCGGACCTGGCTGGCGTTCGTCGCCCTCGCCGGCGGGCTGGCCCTGTTCCTCCTCGCCGCCGCGCCCTCCGCCGGCCGGTCCACCGCGCGGCCGGGGGACTGGCTGCTGGGCGGCGGCGGGGTGCTCGGCGCGGTGGTGCTGCTCGTGGCGGCCGCGCGTCCGGTGCGGGGCGCCTCCCGGGCCGCGCTGCTCGGGCTCGCCTCCGCCGTGTCCTTCGCCGCCACCGCGGCGCTGCTCAAGGAGGCCGTGGGGCGGCTCGAACAGGGGCCGGCGGCGATGTTCGGGCACTGGTCGCTGTACGCCACGGGGGTTGCCGGGCTGGTCGCCTTCCTGTTGCTGCAGGGTGCGCTCGGCGCCGGCTCGCTGTCCGCCTCCCAGCCGGCCCTCACCCTCGGCGACGCGCTCACCAGCGTCGTGCTCGGCTGGGTGCTGTTCGCCGAGTCGATCCACCTGGGCCTGAGGCTGCTGCCCGAGGCCGTCGGTGTCGCGCTGATCGGCGCCGGCAGCATAGGCCTGGCCCACGCCGCGTCCGTCGGCGGGGAGTGGGACGCCACGGACCCCGAGGCGTCCGCCGGATCCACCGCCGCGCTGCCCCGCACCCCGAGGAGGTAGGTCACCGATGTCCCCCGTGTCCGGCCGCGCCTGGCGGACGGCCGCCGTCCTGCTGCCGGCCGGTGCCGCCGCGGCCCACATCGGCCCGGCGGCCACCTGGCTGCCGGGCGTACGGCTGCTGCTCTTCCCCGGGCTCGCCGGCCTCGGCCCCCGCCGGCACATCGCGCTCACCTTCGACGACGGGCCGGACCCGGTGTCCACCCCGCGCTTCCTCGACACGCTGGACGAACTCGGGGTGCGGGCCACCTTCTTCGTGGTCGGCGAGCACGCGGTCCGCCATCCCCGGCTGCTGCGGGAGACGGTACGGCGCGGGCACGAGCTGGGCGTGCACGGCTGGACCCACGACCGGCCCTGGCGGCCCGCGTTCGCCCGCGACGCCGCGGAGGTCGCCCGGACCGTCTGCGCGGTGCACGAGCTCACCGGCCGCCGCCCGCGGTGGTACCGCCCGCCGTACGGCATCCTCACCACGAGCCGCTGGCGGGCCGCCCGGCGCGCCGGACTGCGCACGGTGCTGTGGTCGGCGTGGGGCAGGGACTGGACGGCCGACGCCACGCCGGTGTCCGTACGGGCGCGGATCGCCGCGGACCTGCGGGGCGGCGGCACCGTCCTGCTCCACGACTCCGACCACCACTCGGCCCCCGGCTGCTGGCAGGCCACCCTGACCGCCCTCCCGGTCATCGTCCAGGACTGCCGGGACGCGGGCCTCACGATCGGCCCCCTCCACGACCACGAACCGGACGCCACCGGGGGCCGGGGCCGACCGCCCGCCCGGCCCACCCCGTGACCCCGCCCACCACCGCCCCGGCCGACCACCCCCCACGCCACCGCGCCCGGCGGCCGGGGCCGCAACGCCCGCCGTACAGGGCGGCCGAAGCTGCCCTGGCCTGCGGTCGTGGGGACGTCCCGGTCGGCCGACGGGTTCGTCGGTGGTTGCGGTGCGGGGCGGGTGGGCCGGTGTGCGGCGGTGGCCGGGCGGGGTGCGGTGTGCCGGCTCGGGGTCGCGCAGGCGTTGGGCGCGGTTCGCTGCTGGGCAGGGGGAGCGGGCCGGTGGGTGACGGGTGCCGGCCGCGGAACCGGACCCGGGCTCGGGGCTGCGGAGGCGGCTCACAGGTCTGTCAGGAAGTCCAGGGCATCCGCCTGGAACAGGGCGTGGCCGCGGGTCACCCGCGTCGTGCGGGTGGGGGAGTTGTCGTGGAGGCGGGTCAGGGCCGCCAGCAGGGCGGGGCCGTCGGGGGCCGGTTCGGACAGGCCCAGGTCGGCCATGCGGCGCACGCCCTCCGCGCCGTGGCCGGGCAGCGGGCGGTGGCCGATCACGGGCAGGCCCGTGGCGAGGGCCTGGACGGCGGTCTGGCCGGCGGCGTTGTCCACCAGGGCGTGGCAGGCGGCCAGCAGGCCGGGCATGTCGTCGACCCAGCCCAGGGCGAGCGCCGGCTCACGGGAGAGACGGGCGAGGAGCCGCTCGTCCCGGCCGCACAGCACCACCGGCAGGTAACCGCCCGCCGCCAGCAGCCGGGCGGTGGCGGCCGGGCGGGAGGCCGCGCCCCAGGCACCGGCGGACAGCAGCACCGGGGGCCGGCCGGGCGCCCGCCGGGCGAACCGCTCCCGCCACCGGGCCGCCCCCGGGGCCGGTGCCCGGAAGGCGGGCGCGACCACCGGCCCGGTCGTGACCACGGGCACGGCGAGATGGCGGCGCACCTCCGCCGCCGCCGCGTCCGTCAGGCACAGGTACCGGTCGTTGCCCGGATGCAGCCACTGCCGGTGCACCGCGAAGTCGAGCAGGAAGACGGCGCTCGGCACCCCCAGCCCGCCCCGGGCCCGCAGATGCCCGGTCAGCTGGGCGGCCAGATGGAACACGGACACCACCACGTCGGCGTCCAGCCGTTCCACCAGCTCCGTCAGCCGGTCCCCGGCCAGCCGGGCCAGCGGGACCCCGCTGGGCCGCCGCCCGGGCCCGCCGCGCAGGAACGCGCCGTAGACACCGGCGTACAGCCAGGGCAGGTGCCGTACCGACGCCCGGTAGCCGCGGCACAGCCCGGTGCCCAGGCCGTACGGCAGCAGCCGCAGCACGTCGGCCACCCGGGCGTCGTGGCCGCGGGCCGCGGCGCGGCGGGCGAGTTCGGCGGCCACGGTGTCGTGGCCGGCTCCCATGCTCGCGCTCAGGATCAGCAGGCGCCGCCGGCCGTCGCGCGCGGGGTGGTCCGTGGTGGGCATGAAGGCCGATTCTCCGCCGCAGAAGGGCTCGTACGGCGGACCCGGCCGACCGTGTCGCCGGACCGGACGGTCACCCGTGCGCACCAGCGCCCCCTGCCGCCACGCGCCCTCCGGCTGCGAGTCGCCCGGTGCGTGCCACGCTGGATGGATCGGCACGGGAGAGCGTGCGGGCGGCGAGCACGGGAGGAGCCGTGAGGCGGTTGCGGCGCGGCCTGCACCGCGCGTGGGAGTGGCTGCGCCTGCGGGCCCTGTTCGAGCACGGCAGCGAGCTGGAGCTGATGCACCGGGCCATGGGCTTCGCCACCCTGGCCCTGGTGACCCTGGCGCCGCTGCTGATCGTGGTCGCCGCGGCCGACCCCCTGGTGAGCGGCGGCTTCGCCTCCTGGCTCACCGACGGCATGGGGCTGTCCGGCCGGTCCGCCCATGTGATCACCGACGTCATCAGCCCCCCGCGCAAGGTCATCGGCACCACCAGCGTCTGGAGCGGCATCCTGCTCGCCGTGTTCGGCGTGTCGTTCGGCGGCAGCGTGCAGAACGCCTACGAGCGGATCTGGGGCCTGGCCTCCGGGCCCTGGCACCGGGTGTGGCGGCAGGCGACCTGGCTGATCGTGCTGACGGCGTACCTGTACCAGGAGGTGGCGACGAAGTCGACGCTGCACGGTTCGCAGCGGATCGTGCTGTCCACGCTCAGCGGCATCCTGTTCTTCTGGTGGGGGCAGCGCTTCCTGCTGGGCGGGCAGGTGCACTGGCGCTCGCTGCTGCCCGGCGCGCTGGCCACCGTCATCGGCCTGGCCGGCCTGCGCGTCTTCTCCTACCTGGTGTTCACCCCGCTCATCGTCACCAACGCCCTGAGCTACGGCGCCGTCGGCACCGTACTCGTCGTCGAGTCCTGGCTCATCGGCGTCGGGTTCGTCATCTACGGCGGCGCCATCTTCGGCCGCTGGTTCACCGAACACCACTGGATGCCGTCCCACCACCAGGACGAGCCGGCCGGCCCGGCCGACGAGGAGGAGCAGCCCGCCTAGGCCAGCTGGCGGCGCACCAGCTCGTGCAGCCGGCCCCCGGTGTCCGCGAGGAGTTCGGCCGGGGTGCCCTGCTGGACGACCTTGCCGTCCTCCATCACGACCACCCGGTCGGCGTCCAGTACGGTCGACAGGCGGTGGGCGATGACGATCCGGGTGGCGTTCAGCTTGCGGGTGCTGTCGATGACGATGCGCTGGGTGTCGTTGTCCAGGGCACTGGTCGCCTCGTCGAAGAAGAGGATCCGCGGCCGCCGGATGAGGGCCTGGGCGATCATCAGGCGCTGCCGCTGGCCGCCGGAGATCGCGCCGTTGCCCGCGACGATCGTGTGCAGCCCCATCGGCATCCGCTTGATGTCCTCGGCGAGCCCCGCCAGCTCGGCCGCCGCCATCGCCTCCTCCGGCGTGTACGGCTCGGCCCCGCAGATGACGTCCATGATCGAACCGGTGAAGGGCTGCGCGTGCTGGAGCACCACCCCGCACTGGCGGCGCACCGCCGACTGGTCGAGCGCCCCCAGGTCCTGGCCGTCGTACAGGACGCTGCCGGAGACCGGCCGGTCGAAGCCTATGAGCAGCCGCAGCAGTGTGGACTTGCCGCAGCCGCTGGGGCCGACGATCGCCACGAACTCGCCGGGCCGCGCGGCGAAGGACACGTCGTCCAGGACCAGCGGGCCGTCGTCCGCGTACCGGAAGGAGAGCCGGCGGGCCTCCACGGCGCCGGACAGCGGGCCGGGCCGGGTGCTCGCCGTGCGCACCTCGGGCGTGGCCTCCAGCACCGGCCTGATCTCCTCGAACAGCGGCAGCGCCGCCACCGCCGAGACGAACGCTCCGGTCAGCTGGGTGACCGAGGTCAGCACCATGGTCACCGACGTGTTGAAGGTCAGGAAGTCGGCCGCCGACATCGCGCCCTTGGCCGGGCCCGCCAGCAGCATGAACATCAGCAGGGTGCACACCGGCAGATAGACCGCGCCGAGGACCGTGGTGAGGTTCTTGATCCGGCCGACCCGCTGCTGGAGCTCCCGGCTGCGCGCGAACTCCCGTGCCCAGGCCGCGTACGCGTAGTTCTCGGCCGCGGCCACCCGCAGCTTGGGCAGCCCGCGCAGGGTCTGGAACGCCTGGTTGTTCAGCTTGTTGCCGAGCGTCACCAGCCGCCGCTGCCAGCGCACCTGCCACAGCCCGAGCCCGGTGAACACCGCCCCGATGACGACGAGCATCCCGATCGCGGCCGTCGCCATCGCCGGGCTGAACCAGAACAGCAGGGCCAGGTTCATCGCGCCGACGGTCACCGACTGGGCGACGACCGGGCCGACGCCCGCCAGCAGCCGGCGGATCGCGCTGATGCCCATGGCCGCGCTGGCCAGTTCACCGGTGGAGCGCTGGGTGAAGAAGCGGGTGGGCAACCGCAGCAGCCGGTCCCAGACGGCCGGCTGGAGCGCCGCCTCGATCCGGCCCTCCAGGCGCAGGATGGACAGGTTCTCCAGCAGCGTGAACGCCGCCGCGACCACCCCGCTCACCATCACCGCCAGGCAGACCTGGACGATCAGGCCCTCCTGGGCCCGCGGCACGTACTCGCCGAGCACCTTGCCCGTCGCGATCGGCACCAGCGCGCCGATCGCCACCGTCACCAGCCCCGCGAGGAGCAGGTGCAGCAGGTCGGTGCGGGTGCCGCGGAGGCTGAACCGGAGCAGCCCGAGCGGTCCGAGGCGCTTGTCGGGCAGCGGCCGGTAGAACATCACCGCGCGCGGCTCGAACTCCTCCGCGTTCGCCTTCTCCACGGGCGTCTCGCGCCCCGTCCCGGGGTGTACGGCCACGTAGCCGCCGCGCCGCCACAGCAGCGCGACCGGCGCCCCGGACAGCGCCCGGTGGCCGACCAGCGGGCCCACGTCCTCGCGCCACCAGCGCCCGTCCAGGCGGACGGCCCGGGTGCGCACCCGGGAGGCCAGCGCGACCCGTTCCACCGGGTCCAGCCGGTCGCTCTCGGTGCCGCTCTGCGCGGGCTCGGCGAGCCGGATGCCGGCCGCCCCGGCGACCAGCTTGCAGGCCGCGTAGGTGGCATCGGCGTCGGCCGGCGTGGTGCGGCGCGCGGAGCGCTTGCCGATGGAGGCCAGCAGGGTCCGGTCGGCCTGGGCGCGCACCGCCTCGCCGGCCTTGATCCCTTCGGCCGTGCGGTTCTCGTGGGTGCGCTCCAGCTGCTCGATCCACCGGTCCAGCGCGGTGAGCAGCCGGTACTGCTGGTCCACCAGGCTCTGCCACAGCGCCGGGTCCATCAGCAGATCGGCGGCGGCCTCCGCGCCGTACAGCGAGCCGTACTGCACGCTGCCCGGCGGCACCTGCATCCAGAAGACCTCGTCGTCGGCCGGGGCCGCCGCCCGCTCCTCGGCCAGCGGGGCCTGGAAGAGGACGGACAGGCCGCGGCCGACACCGAGGGCGAGCGCGTACTCCAGCGGGCTCGACGTCGGCGGCACGTACTGCGGGTTGCCGTACTCGTCGTACGACCAGGTCTGGGTCTGCGCCGGCTGGTACAGCTCGCGCAGGTTGACGCGGTGCACCACACAGTCCCGGACCGGGCGGGCCACCAGCGTGTGCTGGGGCCCGGCGACCGGGCCGAGCAGCAGGGTGCCCGCCTCCAGCCGGCCGAGGTGGTGCCAGTGGCCCTGCTGGGCGGCGTCCACCGCGAACAGGTCCAGCGCGCCGGCCGCGACCAGCCACAGCACCTGCGGGCCCTCCAGGTCCAGGCGGCCCAGGCCGGCGCAGTCCAGCCGCGTGCCCAGCGAGCCCAGCGCCCCGAGGACGAGGTCGCCTTCCGGTACGGACGTCATCTCACCGCTCCCTGACCAGCGCCGCGTACGCGCCGCCGCGCGCCACCAGCTCCTCGTGCCGCCCGCGTTCGACGACCGTGCCGTGCTGGAGGACGACGATCTCGTCGCTGTCGCGGACCGTGCTCAGCCGGTGCGCGATCACCACGCAGGCGCAGCCGCGCCGCCGCAGGTTGTCCATCACGACCTGTTCGGTCTCCGCGTCCAGCGCGCTGGTCACCTCGTCCAGCACCAGGATGCTCGGCCGGCGCACCAGCGCCCGCGCGATCTCCAGCCGCTGGCGCTGCCCGCCGGAGAAGTTGCGCCCGTCCTGCTCGACCCGGCTGTGGATGCCGCCGGGCCGGCGCATGACCACGTCGTACAGCGCCGCGTCCCGCAGCGCCTCCACCACGGCCTCGTCGGGGATCGACGGGTCCCACAGGGCCACGTTGTCGCGGACGGAGCCCTCGAAGAGGAAGACGTCCTGGTCGACGAAGGAGACGGAGGCGGCGAGCGCGCCGCGCGGGATGTCCTCCAGCCGGCGGCCGTCGATGCGGATCACCCCGTCCCACGGCGTGTACAGGCCCGAGATCAGCCGGGAGACCGTGGACTTGCCGCTGCCCGAGCCGCCGACCAGGGCCACCTGCTGACCGGGGCCGACGGTCAGGTCGAAACCGGTCAGCAGCGGCTGGTCCAGCGGGCTGTAGCCGAAGGTGACGTTCTCCAGTTCGACGTGCCCGTGCAGCCGCCGGGTGGACTCGCCGCCGCCGGGGCGGGCGTACAGCGGGTCGGCCTGGAAGTTCTCCACGTCCTTCAGCCGGGCCACGTCGGCCGCGAAGTCCTGGATGCGGCCCGCCACGCCGTTGAGCCGGGTCAGCGGCGCGGTGAAGCGGGTGACCAGCGCCTGGAACGCGACGAGCAGGCCGACGGAGATGTGCCCCTCGACCGCGCGCAGTCCGCCGATCCACAGGATGAGCGCGCTGTTGAAGGTGGCGAGCGTCGGCGCGACCACGCCGAGCCAGGCGCTCGGCACGCCGAGCCGCTGCTGCTCCTCCAGCGTGGTGGCGTGCTGTCCGGCCCACTTGCGGAAGTAGCCGTCCTCGCCGCCGGTCGCCTTCAGCGTCTCGATCAACTGCAGGCCGGTGTACGAGGTGTTGGTCAGCCGCGCGGTGTCCGCGCGCAGCTTCGCCGTCCGGGTCGCGCGCAGCCGCACGACGAGCCGCATGGCGACCACGTTCAGCAGGGCCACGGCGATGCCGACGAAGGTCAGCTGAGGGTCGTAGGTGTAGAGCAGGACCGCGTACAGGACGACCACGATCGCGTCGACGCCGGCCGCCGCGAGGTCGCGGGCCAGGGTCTCGGCCACCTGGTCGTTGGACTGCAGGCGCTGCACCAGGTCGGCGGGGGAGCGCTGGGCGAAGAACGTCACCGGCAGCCGCAGCAGGTGGCGCAGGAAGCGGGCGCTGGAGAGGGTGGAGGAGATGATCCGGCCGTGCAGCAGGTTGGCCTGCTGGAGCCAGGTCAGCACCAGTGTGAGCAGCACACAGGCGGCCATCGAGGTGAACAGCACGCCCAGCAGCGAGGTCTGCCCGCCGATGAGGAACATGTCGATGTACGTGCGGCTGAGCGCCGGTACGGCCGCGCCGACCGCGACCAGCAGCAGACTGGCCAGCACCGCCGCCGGGAGGGTGCCCGCGGTGCCGCGCAGCCGGGCCGGCATCGCGCCGAGCACACCGGGCCGGCGGCCGCCGGTGGTGAAGTCCTCGCCGGGCTCCAGCACCAGCACGACTCCGGTGAAGCTGCCGTCGAACTCCTCCATGGGCACGAAACGGCGGCCCTTGGCGGGGTCGTTGACGTACACCCCGCGCCGGCCGAAACGGCGGCCCATGCCGTCGTAGACGACGTAGTGGTTGAACTCCCAGAAGAGGATGGCCGGTGCCCGCACCTCGGCGAGGGCGGCCAGGTCCATCTGCATGCCCTTGGCCGTCAGACCGTAACTGCGGGCGGCCTTCAGCAGGTTGGAGGCGCGTGAGCCGTCCCGGGAGACACCGCAGGCGATGCGCAGCTCCTCCAGCGGGACGTGCCGTCCGTAGTGGCCGAGGACCATCGCGAGGGAGGCGGCACCGCACTCGACGGCCTCCATCTGGAGCACGGTGGGGGTACGGACCGTCCCGGTACGGGAGGTGGGGACCGGCCGCTTCGCGGGGGCCGCGCGTCTGCGGCCGCGGGTTTCCTGGGCGGTGGTCACGGGAGCAGCCAATCGACGGGACGCTGGTCGGCGAGCCGGACGGAGCCGGTGGCGAGGGTCATGGAGTCGAGCCGGAACGGCGGCCCGCCGGCGGTGGACCAGCGGTAACCGCTCTTCGCCGACGACGACTTGTCGAGTTCCACCAGGACGGCCACCGGGCGTCCCTTGCGGGTGAACTGCTCGCCGAGCTGGCTGTCGCCGAGGAACGCGGAGATCGACTGGGCGGACTGCGCGGTACGGTCCACCGACTTCACCTCGCCGCGCAGCACGCCGTACCGCTGCGTGGGTACGGAGGACACGCTCAGGTCGACGGAGGCGTGCGCCGGGATGGCGGCGGCGTTCTCGGCGGGTACGTACACGGTGGCGTACAGCGGGTCGGAGGCGTGGGCGACCTTCTCGACGGCGGCGACGTTGGTGCCGGTCTGGATGATCTGGCCGATGGTCGCGGCGAGCGTGGTGACGCGGCCCGCGGCGACGGTCCGGACCACCGTGTCGCCCTTGGCGGTACGGACCTTGAGGACCGGCGCGTTGGCGGGCAGCCGTTCGCCCTGCCGGGCGAGGACGGCCGTCACCTGCCCGGCCACCGGGCTCTGCAGCAGGTAACTGCCCTGCCCGTGGGTGAGGATGGCGGGGGCGCTCACCGTGGAGGCGACCGAGCCGGTCACCGCCCACACGGAGGCGGCGGCCATGACGACGACCGTGACGCCGAGCGCGAGCCAGCCCTGCGGGCGGGCGAGCCGCACCGGGAGGTCCAGCTCCTCCGGCGACTGGAGCTTGGCGAGGGCCTGTTGGCGGAACTGCACGGAACTTCCCTCACCTGTGGGAGAGACGCATGTGTGTCAGGGCACCGATGAGCCCCGGAGCCGTGGGACGGCTCCGGGACCGCGATGGCACCGAAGTGCGATCAGAGACCGGCGACCAGGCCGTTGACCGGCGCGGTGTTCAGGCCGGAGACGCCCTCGACGGTGCCGACGACCGTGTTGACCAGGCCGTTGACGCCCGGGGCGATCTCGTTCACGGTGCCGAGGGTGCTGTTGAGCGTGTTCACGGACAGACCGCCGGAGACGTTGTCCAGCTCGGCGTCCGAGATCTCGACGGTCTCAACGCGGGGGGTGGAGTTCATGGTGGAACTTCCCTTCGTATGGGTATTTCACAAGGGGGAGCGGCCCCCTCTGGGGGACAGACGGACGGCCGCGACCGCGGGCGCCGGGCACCCGTCTCCGGGGGCCCGCCGGACCCCGCGGTGCGATGGATCAAAGCACGCACGCGGCGCGCGCTTCCAATCAACCAGCGCTCTCACCTGGGCACTTGGCTCGCGAAGGGTTTCATCCGTGCAGGTCTGCGCACGCCTTGTCGGCGACTCCTTCACATGCCGCACGGCATCGTCGCGACGGCCGGCCCGTCCGCCGGGCGGCGAATCCGGCACTCCTCGCCAAAGGCGTGTCGGGGGGCGCGTGATTGTGCAGATAACCCGGTGCCGGTGAGGTGCCTGAGTGCGGGATGTGCAGATTCCCTGAAGGGGGGATTCCGCTTCGGCTTCGGAACTGAACGTTACCGACCGATAGCTGAGCGTGTCGGATCGATCGCCGACCGGGCCTGTCAGCCCAGAATCGCGTAGACCGTGTTCGCCCGGGCGGCGAGCGCACCCGAGGTGGCATCGCTCAACGTGACGTCCGCGAACGCCATCCGGCGGCCCAGCTTCGTCAGGACCGCTTCGATCAGGACATCCGCGCCCGCCACCGCCCGCTGGAACGAGGTCGACTGCTGCACCGTCGTCATCGGCACGAACCCGCCCCGCGCGGCCGACACCGCGATCACCGTCGCCGTGTCCGCGGCCGCCATCAGAGCCTGCCCCGACAGTCCGCCGCCCTCCCGGGCCAGCCGGTCCGACCAGGGCAGACGCAACACGGCGCGGTCCTCGCCCACCGCCTCGACGGTCAGCCCGAGATCGAGCACCCAGGGTGCGAAGTTGACGGAGAGGATCTTGTCGGCTTCGGCGGTGGTCATCGTCATATGGGGGATTGTTCCCGGCCTCCCGCCGCGCCACGCCGAGCGTGGCCGATTCGCCACCCCGGTACGGCCGTTCGGAACCGGAATTGAACACACCACGAGGCCGGTGCGTACCTACGGCCATCCAGGCGCCGCGATACCCACCCCCCCGATACGAACTGCCCGCGAGCGGCAGACCCCCCGTCCCCAGGAGGTCGAGAAGTTTGAGTCACAAGCGAATGCCGAAGCGCAAGGCCGCGATAGCGGTGGGCGGCGTCGCGGCGCTCGGAGCGGCGGCCCTCCTGCTCCCCAACGCCAACGCGTCCCAGGACAAGGACCAGGCGTCGGGCGCCACCGGCACCGCGAAGACCCTGAAGGCCACGGACGCCTCGGGCCTCGCCGCCCAGCTGCAGAAGATCCTCGGCGACGCCTTCGCCGGCTCGTACTACGACGGCGCCAAGCAGCAGCTCGTCGTCAACGTGGTCAACGGCGACGACAACCTCATCGTCCAGGCCAAGAAGGCGGGCGCGGTCGTCCGCCAGGTCGACAACAGCACCGCCGAACTCAAGGCCGCCGCGCAGACGCTGAAGACGAAGGCGACCATCCCCGGCACCTCCTGGGCCGTCGACCCGCGCACCAACAAGGTCCAGGTCACCGCCGACGCCACGGTCACCGGCGGCAAGTGGAACAGACTGCAGTCGACCGTGCGCAGCCTCGGCCCCGGCATGGCGACCCTGAAGAAGTCCTCCGGCACCTTCAAGACGTTCGTCTCGGGCGGCGACGCCATCTTCTCCCAGGTGCAGGGCGGCAACGTCCGCTGCTCCCTCGGCTTCAACGTCACCGCCTCCGACGGCAGCCCCGCCTTCCTGACGGCCGGTCACTGCGGAGTCGCCGCCAAGGAGTGGTCCGACTCCCAGAACGGGCAGCCCATCGCCACCGTCGACCAGGCCACCTTCCCGGGCGCCGGCGACTTCTCCCTCGTCAAGTACAACGACCCGGCGACCCAGGCGCCCAGCGAGGTCAACACCGGCAACGGCCAGACCGTGCAGATCAACCAGGCCGCCGACGCCACCGTGGGCGAGAACGTGTTCCGGATGGGCTCCACCACCGGGCTGCACGACGGCCAGGTCACCGGCCTCGACGCCACCGTCAACTTCCAGAGCGAGACCGACCCGAACGGCGTCGACACGGTCACCGGCCTCATCCAGACCAACGTCTGCGCCGAACCGGGCGACAGCGGCGGCTCGCTGTTCACCCAGGACGGCAGCGCCCTCGGCCTGACCTCCGGCGGCAGCGGCGACTGCACCAGCGGCGGCGAGACCTTCTTCCAGCCGGTCACCACCGCCCTCCAGGCCACCGGCGCGACGCTCGGCGCCGGCGGCGCGGGTGCCGGTGACCAGGCGGGTGCGGGCGACCAGGCGGGCGCCGGTGACCAGGCGGGCGCGGGCGACCAGGCGGGTGCCGGTGACCAGTCCGGTGCCGGTGCCGGTGACGAGTCCGGTGCGGGTGCGGGCGATCAGGCCGGTGCCGGTGACCAGTCGGGTGCCGGTGCCGGTGCCGGTGACGAGTCGGGCGCGGGTGCCGGTGACCAGGCCGGTGCCGGCGGTGACCAGATCGGCGGCAGCGCCGACCCGTCCGCACCGTCCGACGCCTCTGGCTCCGACGCCTCCGGCTCCGGCGCGGCGCACGACGGCTCGTCGTCCCTGACCGGCACGCGCTAGCGGCACGGCGCGTCCGCGAGGCTCCCCGGCCGGCCTCCCCCTCGGTATCGGCCGGCGAGCAGTGGTCCGGCCCTCCCGCGGGAGGGCCGGACCGCAGCCGTGCGCGTCAGCCGTCGCACGCCCGCAGCAACAGCACCGCCACGTCGTCCACCCGTTCCCGCGCGGCCGCACTGTGCCCGACCACCTCGTCCGCCAGGCTCTCCAGCGGCTGGTGGCCGACGTCCGCGAGCAGCGCGCCGAGATCGACCAGCGCGTCCTCGATGTCGATGCCGGGGGACTCCACCAGGCCGTCGGTGTAGAGCAGGAGCACCGAGCCGGGGGTCAGCGACACCTCGGTCGTCGGGTACACGGCCGCCGCGTCGATCCCGAGCAGCGGACCCCCGGCCAGGTCCAGCACCCGCACCCGCCCGTCCGGCCGGCGCAGCAGCGGCGGCGGATGACCCGCCCGGGCCATCACGGCCCGCCCGCGCGCCGGGTCCAGCCGCAGGTACAGACAGCTCGCGAACAGGTCGGTGCCGAGATCGATCAGCAGCCGGTTGGTGCTGCTCATCACCTCCTGCGGCGCCTGTCCCACCGTGGTGTACGCCCGCACACCCGTGCGGATCTGCCCCATCAGGCCCGCCGCGGTCACGTTGTGCCCCTGGACGTCCCCGATCACCGCCGCCGCCAGCGGACGGGTCGGCACCAGGTCGTAGAAGTCGCCGCCGATCTCCATGCCGTGGGTGGCCGGCAGATAGCGGGCCGCCGCCTCGATGCCGGGCGGTGGCGCCAGTGTGTGCGGCAGCAGCGCCTGTTGCAGACCGTGCGCCAGGCGGTGTTTCGCGTCGTAGAGCACGGCCCGCTCCAGGGCCTGCGCGATCAGCCCGCCGAGCGAGGTGAGCACCGCGCGCTCGTCGGCCGGGAAGGGGTGCGGCCGGGCGTAGGCCAGCACACACGTGCCGACCGGCCGTCCCGACGCGATCAGCGGCAGGTACGCCCAGGCCGCGAAGCCGTCCGGGGCCTCGTGGCGGTCCGGGTACAGCCGCTCCAGCTGCTCCCGTGAGTCGAAGAACGCGGGCACCCCGCTGTTCAGGGCGTGCGTGCCCGGGGTCCGTTCGGACAGCGGCAGCCCGTCGAACCGCTCCACGACGCGCGCGGACGGATAGCCGCGGTGTCCCAGCACGTGCAGCCGCCCGCCCTGCGCCCGCAGCAGCACCAGCGCCTGGCTGCCGACGGCCGGGGCCACCTCGTCCCACACCAGCTGCACCACGTCCTGCACCCCGACCGCCTCGGTCAGCGCGCCCGCCAGACTCAGCACCTGGGAGATGCTCACCAGCCGGGACGGCCCCGCACCCGCCTGCGCGGTGCCGCGCCCCACCTCCGCCACCGCCCGGGCCCGGCTGATGCGCATGCTCAGCCCGGTCGTGCTCGGGTACATCCGGAACGACAGCCACTCGCCGGGCGGGCGCAGCGCCACGAACGACGTCACCTGCTGGCTGATCAGCGCCGCCCGGTAGCGGTCCTCGTACATCGGGTCGTTCAGCCAGGACACCGACACCCAGGGCAGCGTGCCCAGCAGCTCCCCGGCCGGCCTGCCGAGCAGCTCGGCGGCGGCCGTGTTGGCGAATCCGATCCGGCCGTGCAGATCCAACGAGATCAGTCCGTACGGCAGCCGGGCCACCATCCGTGCCGCCTCGACCGAGCCCAGGGTGCCCGCCACGCCCGACAGCGGTGCCGCGAGCACGTCCGGCTCGTGGCCGACCGGCCGGTCCTCCCGCGCGGCCCGCTCCAGCCGCAGCGCCAGCCGCTCGCAGGCCGCCGTCAGGTGGGCGCGCTCCCAGTCCGACAGCTCCGGCGGATGCGCGCCCGGCCAGGTCACGAACACCGCGCCGTACACCGTGTGCTCCGTCGCCACGGGCGCCGCGGCCAGCGCGAAGGGGTACGGCAGCACCACCGAGATCCGCGGATAGCGGCGGGCCATCTCCTCCTCGCCGCCCACCCAGACGAGCCGTCGCTCGCGCGCCGCGTCCGCCACCGGGATCGGCGCGCTCAGCCCCACCCGCTCCCACGGCGCCGCGAACGCCCGGGGCATGCCCGCCATCACCGCCATCTCCAGGACCGGCTCGCCGGGCCTGAGCAGGTACACCGCTCCGGAGTGCGCGTGCACGTCCTCCAGCAGCGAGGCCAGCGCGAGCGACAGCACCGGCTGTCCGGCCGGCGCCCCCCGCGTCCCTGGCCCGTCGGACACGCCGACCACCTCCTCGTACGGCCGCGCGTCGCATCCCGGGCACAAGACTCCCGCGCGTCGGCGCCCCGCGCACGGCGAGCGATCGTCCGGCCCCGGGCACGCCCGCGCACGTCGGATGGCTCCGAATACCCCGGCGCGCCGTCTCCATGCGCCGGAGCCGAGGGGCGGGGCGGCCGGCAGGCGCCTGAACCGGCCCGGCCGGTGTCGGACCGGGGCCGTCGGCCGGGACGGCGCCCGGGGCAGGGGAGAGGCACAGGTGGTGTACGGGTTTCTCGTGTGCGCCCCCGCCGCGCCTGGTTGGCCGAATCCATGCGCAGGGGGCTCCTTTCTCGGCCCCCGCAGGGCGGCGGCCGGGCGGCGAGGCACACGGCGGCAGGGGCGGATCGGCGGTGGGCCGGGCGGTGCGCCGGGCGTGTCGCGGCCGTTCCCCGGCGGCGTATCCGGAGTGTCCGTCGGCCGAATCATCACCCCAGATCAGGGGCAGTCCGGCCAACCCGTCGAACGGCCGGGCGGAACGCCGGCCCGCGGCGGCCGGGCGGCCGACGGAACCGTCCGGCCGGACCCGGCGGCGGTCTTTTTCTCGCCTGGCCGGTTTGGGGGCGAGTCGCCGGGGCACACGCGCATCCGGCCGGGGTCCCGTGCGCGCACGGGGCCGCACCGGGTGGCTGGACAGTGACGCAAAAGCACCGTCAGAGTACTCTCCGTTCAACTTCAGGGGGTTGCTTGCGCGTGACTCACCGTGAAGACTGTGGCCGAGTTCCATCGAAACGAAGGTGTGACGGACTGCGCATCATGCCAATCGTGGGGCGGCACGCCGTGCGAATGCGTATTCTCACACCTCGTTCCGGACGGCCGGGGAGCGCCCCGTTGTTCGTCCACGAGCCGGGTGGGTCCCGCGCGATCGCCGCGCGGGAGGTGTCGCCGAGGGGATGGGTTATGTCGGGTTGGCGTGTCGCACGACCGGGCTCGCCGCGGGGCCGGGGCCGGCCGCGCGGCCGCCGCGTCCTGCACCGCATGTGTTGAGGGCCTGCGGCCCACCCCGCCGGCACACCGACCGCGGCTGACCGTCCCGCCGCGCACGAGGAAGCCGCACGGGCGTGCGTTCCTCCCGTCCCGACCACCCGGCAGCGGGGCACACCCGTGTCCCGACCGCCCGCGGCCCCGGCCGCGCCGGTCCGCGCACCGACCCCGTGCGTGACTCCGCCATGCCCGCACGCGCTAGCAAGGAGACAACGTGATCAGCAGGCAATCGACGGGCGAACGGCTCCTCCTGGAGGAGTTACCCGACCGCTGGCGGGGCTTACGCGCGGCCGGCCCGGTGCGGTACGACGAGACCCAGGGCGTCTGGCAGGTGGTGGACCACGAGACCGTCGCCGCCGTGCTCGCCGACCCGGCGACGTACTCCTCCGACATGTCCGCCCTCGCCCCCACCCAGCCCGACTTCGAGACCTTCACCCGGGGCAACTTCGTCGGCATGGACCCGCCGGAGCACCGCAAGCTCCGCACGCTGGTGAGCCAGGCGTTCACCCCGCGGGTCGTCCAGGGGCTCGGACCCCGCATCGAGGCCGTGTGCGCGCGGCTGCTGGACGAGGTCGCCGACCGCGACCGGTTCGACCTGGTCGACGCGCTGGCCTATCCGCTGCCCATCATCGTGATCGCCGAACTGCTCGGTATCCCCGCCGAGGAACACCGGCTCTTCCAGGAGTGGGCGAGCGTCCTGTTCGGCGGCGACCAGCTCGGCGAGGCTCCCGACATGGCCGACCTGGAACGGGCGCTGGAGGCCATCGCCCCCACCGTGCGCGAGATGAACGGCTACATGCTCGACCACATCCGCGCCCGCCGCGCCCGCCCCGGCGACGACCTCACCAGCAGACTCATCGCCGCCGAGGTGGACGGCGTCCGCCTCGCCGACCAGGAGATGGTCGGGTTCGTGGCCCTGCTGCTGGTCGCCGGGCACATCACCACGACCGCGCTGCTGGGCAACGCCGTCGTCACCTTCGACCGGCACCCCGGTACGGACGCCGCGCTGCGCGCCGACCCCACGGGGATCCCGGCCGCCGTCGAGGAGGTGCTGCGCTGGCTGCCGCCCTTCCCGGAACTCGGCCGCAGGGTCACCCGGCCCGTGGTCCTCGGCGGCCACGACATCCCGGCCGGCAGCCTGCTGATGGCGCATCTGGGCGCCGCGAACCGGGACCCCGCCCGGTTCGACACGCCCGACGTCCTGGACGTGACCCGGAACCCCAATCCCCATCTGACCTTCGGGCACGGCATCCACTTCTGTTTCGGCGCACCCCTGGCCCGGCTGGAGGCGCGGATCGCCCTTCACATGTTGCATGAACGATTCCGCATCCTGGCGATCCCCTCCTACGAGGACGTCGCCTACCAGAACCCGGCCGTCATCATCGGCGTACGGCAGCTGCCCGTCGAGGTCGGCAGACCGTAACCCGAGCGCGCACACCGCGCACCGGCCCGCCCCGTGCCGCTCACGGGCCGGACCGGCACACCCGCACATGAGACCCATCCAACGGGAGTCCCCTTCTCATGCCGTACACCTTCCCCACCGCTCCGGCCCTTTCCCGGACGCCGTCCCTGCTGCACCGGGAGCTGCAGGACCGTCTCGACGCCCTCGCCCGGACCCACCGGGTACCCGGCGCCCAACTCGCCCTCGACACCGGCGCGGACGTCATATCCGTGCACACCGGTACCGCCGACACCGCGACCGGAAGCCCCTTCACCGCCGACACCGCGGTCCCCCTCGGGTCGCTCACCAAGCCCTACACCGCCGCGCTCGTCATGCTCCTGGCCGACGACGGCGACCTCGACCCGGACGAGCCCGCCGCCTCACACCTCCCGGAGCTGGGCGACGTCCCCGAGGTGACCATCCGTCAGTTGCTGTCGCACACCGGCGGGTTACCCACCGGTCCCGACTCGGACACGGCCGCCACGACCACCGCCGCCCGCTATCTCGCGGCCGTCTGCACCGCCCGGGACACGCTGTTCCCGCCGGGGACCGACTTCTCCTACTCCAACGCCGGCTACGTCGCCGCCGGCCGGCTGGTGGAGACGGTCACCGGGATGCCGTGGTCCGAGGCGGTCCGGGCGCTGCTCCTCGAACCGCTCGGTGTCGTACCGGCGTTCATCGGCGAAGCCGTGCCCGCCCGTCCCGTGGCCGCCGGGCACGCCGTCAACACCGCGACGGGGCAGGCCCGTCCGGCCCGGCAGAACCTGGCGCCGCTGGAGGCGCCGGCCGGTGCGCTGCTCGCCGGTGCCCGGGACCTGGCCGCGTTCGGCAACGCGCTGATCGGCCGCGCGGACCTGCTGCCGCCCGCCGTCGCCAAGGAGATGCGCCGCGCCGAGCCGGCCGCCCGCCCGGGTGCGCTGGCCGACGGCTGGGGCGCCGGACTCGCCCTGTACCGGCGGGACGACCGCGTGTGGTGCGGCCACGACGGCAACGCCCAGGGCACGTCCTGTCATCTGCGGGTGGACCCGGAGAGCGGGGTGGTGGTCGCCTTCACCGGCAACGCCGGGGGCGCGACCGCCCTCTGGCGCGACCTCGCCGAGGAACTGGGCCGGCTGACCGGCATCCAGGTGCCCGTCGGCGCGCGGATCGCGGACCGGGGCCGTGCCGTCCCCCTGCCCGACTGCGCGGGCACCTATCGCAACGGCACCACGACGTACCGCGTCGCGCCGGGCCCGGACGGCTCCCCGGCCCTGTCCGTGGACGGCGACCTGCCCATCCCGCTGGTCTGCTACGCCGACCTCTCCTGCGACCTGCGCGATCCGGACACCGGGCGCCTCGAACCCGGGGGCCGCTTCCACCGCGATCCGGCCACCGGCAGGGTCGACCGGGTGCAGATCTCCGGCCGCACGGCCCGGCGCACGGCCGACGGCTGACCGTTCCGGGTACCGCCGAGGTCCGCTTCCCGGCCCCGGTCGACCGCCGGCACAGCAGCCGGCGCACCCGCCACGAACCGGTGCCCCCGTGCCGGGCGGGCGCCGGCACCCGCGGTCGTCACCGATCAGGTGGTCCCCCCTCGAACCGTCGGCACCGCCGGCCGGCACACCCCGGCCCCGGCCCGCACGCTCCGCAGCACCGTCGCGCACACCCGGTGGGCCACCCGGTCCAGCGCACCGCCCCCGGTGGCGGCCCCCGGCGCCGCATCGTCCCGCTCTCCAAAGGACTTCACCCATGACGGACCTGCACCACAAGCCCGCACCGGCGTCCTCCCTGCCGCGGCAGGCCGGCCCCGCCGCCGACACGCCGGAGAGCGGCGCGGCCCCGGCGTATCCGACGCTCGGCGAGCTGTTCGCCGCCTGGGTGGCCCGCACCCCGGACGCACCGGCCCTCACCGACGGCCGACGCACCTGGACCTACCGTGAACTGGCCGCCCGTGCCAACCGGTTGGCATTACACCTGACCCGGCGGGGAGCGGGCCCGGACCGGGTGGTCGCCCTCGTGCTGCCGCGCTCGATGGAGCTGATCGCGGCGGAGCTGGCCGTCGCCCGAGCGGGCGCCGCCTTCCTGCCCGTGGACCCCGCCTACCCCGCCGAGCGCCGCGCGCTGATGCTCGCCGACGCCGCGCCCACCGTCACCCTCGACGATCCGTCCGCGGTCGGCGAGCTGCTGGACACCGGGGACGGCGCGGAGCCCGGGGCCGGGACCCAGCCCGACGCCGACCACGCCGCCTACGTCATCTACACCTCCGGCTCCACCGGTACCCCGAAGGGCGTGACGGTCACCCACCGCGGCATCGGCGGCTTCACCACGGCCGCCGCCGAACGGTACGCGGTGGGCCCCGGCGACCGCGTCCTGCAGTTCTCCTCGCCGAGCTTCGACGCCTCGGTCCTGGAGCTGTGCGTCTCCGTGCTGTCCGGCGCCACGCTCGTCGTACCGCCGCACGGCCCCTGGCTGGGCGACGAACTCGCCGCGGTCCTGGACGAACACCGCATCACCCACGCCCTCATCCCGCCGGCCGCGCTGGCCACCCTGCCCGACCCCGCGCAGGGGACCGCCCGCCACCTGCGCACGCTGATCGTGGGCGCGGAGGCCTGCCCGGCCGGGCTCGTGGACCGCTGGGCACCCGGCCGCCGCATGATCAACTCCTACGGTCCGACCGAGGCCACCATCGTCGCCACGTGGACCGGGCCGCTCACCGCCGGCCAGGGCACCCCGACGATCGGCGGTGCCCTGCCGCACACCCGGGTGCACGTCCTCGACGCCGCGCTGCGTCCCGTACCGGCCGGTGCGGACGGCGAACTGTTCGTCGGCGGCGACGCGGTGGCCCGCGGCTACCTGGGCCGGCCGGGGCTGACCGCCGCCCGCTTCGTCGCCGACCCCTTCGGCCCGCCCGGCGCCCGGCTGTACCGCACCGGGGACCGGGTGCGCTGGACCGCCGACGGGGAACTGGAGTTCCTGGGCCGGCTGGACCGGCAGGTGAAGATCCGCGGCTTCCGCGTCGAGCCGGGCGAGATCGAGGCGGCCCTGCGCCGGGCCGGCGCCGGAACCCTCGGCGAGGCGGTCGTCGTGGTGCGCGAGGACACGCCGGGCCACCAGCGCCTCGTCGCCTACGTCACCCCGGCCGGAGCCCCGACGTCCGCCGACTCCCGGCCCGCCACCGCCGCTCCCGTCGGCACCGGCGACAGCCCGCAACCCCCCGAACACCCCCTCGATCCCGCCGCCTTGCGGGCCGCACTCGCCGCCGCGCTGCCCGCCCACATGGTGCCCTCGGCGATCGTCGTACTGGAGCGGATGCCGCTCACCCCGCAGCACAAGATCGACCGGCGGGCGCTGCCCGCTCCGGAGCGCTCGGCCGTGGCCGGGCACGTGGCCCCGCGGTCGCAGCGGGAGCGGGCTCTCGCGGCGATCTGGGAGCAGGTGCTGGGCGTCGCGGCGGTCGGGGTGACGGACGACTTCTTCGAGCTGGGCGGCGAATCGATCCTCGCCGCCCGCGTCCTGGCCCGGATCCGGGAGGAGCTGGGCGTCCGGCTGACGGTACGGGACGTGTTCACCGCGCGGACGATCGCCGCCCTGGCCGCGCTGCTGGACGACCCGTCGGCCGCGGCACCGTCCGAGCCGATCCCGCCGGCCCCCGACGAGGCCGTCCTGCCGCTGTCCAGCGCCCAGCGGCGGCTGTGGTACCTCGACGACCTCACCGCGGGCGGCACCGAGTACAACACCGGGGTGTCCCTGCGGCTGCGCGGCCCCCTGGACCCGGACGCGCTGCGCCGCTCCCTGCGCCGCCTCGCGGCCCGCCACGCCTCCCTGCGCACCACCTTCACCACCGTCGACGGCCAGGGCGCCCAGCGTGTCGCGGCGGAGCCGGAGCTGCCCCTCGCGACCGCCGACCTCACCGGCGTACCCGACGCCCGCCGCGCCGAGGCCGCCGAGGCGCTGCTCACCGAGGAGCTGCGTCGTCTCTACGACCTGGCGGCCGGACCGCTCACCCGGGCCCTGCTGGTCCGCCTGGCCGCCGAGGACCACCTGCTGCTCCTGGCCCAGCACCACATCGTCACCGACGGCTGGTCCGTGGGCATCCTCACCCGCGAACTCGCCGCCCTCTACCACGCGGAGACCACCGGCGAGCCCGACGGCCTGCCGCGGCCCTCCGTGCAGTACCCGGACTTCGCGGTCTGGGAGCGCCGGCAGCGGTCCGGCGACGCGGACACCGCCGACCTTGCCTACTGGAAGCGGCACCTGACCGGCCTCCAGCAGCTGGAGCTGCCCACCGACCGGCCGCGTCCCGCCGTGCGCACCACCGCCGGAGCCGCCCACCGGCACCCGCTCCCCGCCGAGTTGGTGACCCGGCTCCGGCAGCTGGCCGCGGGCCGCGGCACCACCGTGTTCACCCTGTTCGCGGGCGCCTCCGCGCTGCTGTTCTCCCGCTACTCCGGGCAGCGGGACGTCGCGTTCGGCACCGTCACCACCGGCCGCGGCCGGCGGGACCTGGAGGACGTGCCCGGCTTCTTCGCCAACACCGTGGTGCTGCGCGGCGAGGTGGACGAGCGGGCGACCGTGGACCGGTTCGTGGAGAGCATGCGCACGACCGTCCTGGACGCCTTCGCGCACGACGGGGTGCCGTTCGACCGGGTGGTCGAGGAGCTGGCCCCGCCGCGCGACCCGAGCCGCACCCCGCTGGTGCAGGCGCTCGTGGTGCAGCAGACCGCGCTGCCGGTGCCGCCGCTCTCCGGCGGGGTGCGGATCGCCGAGCATCCGCTGCCCCGCCCGGCCGCCCGCTTCGACCTGGTCCTGGAGTTCACCCCGGACGCGGACGGCGGCTGCGTGCTGACCGCCGAGTTCAACACGGACCTGTTCGAGGCGGCGACCGTGGCCCGCCTGACCGCCCATCTGCACCGCCTGCTGGAGGGCATGGCGGACGGCCCCGGCCGCCTGCTCGCCGAGCTGCCCATGCTGTCCGCCGAGGAGCAGCGCACGCTGGTGGACACCTGGAACCCGCCCGCCCGCCGGTCCCGGGACGGCCGGCACGCCACCCTGCCCGACCTGTTCCGCGCCCAGGCGGCCCGGACCCCCGACCGCACCGCCGTCGTCTGCGGCCCCGCCCGGCTGGACTACGCCGAGGTGGCCCGGCGCGCCAACCGGCTGGCCCGGCTGCTCCTCGCGCGCGGCGCGGGCCCGGAGACCCTGGTCGCGCTGTGCCTGCCGCGCACCGCCGACCTGGTGCCCGTGATGTGGGCCGTGCTCACCGCCGGCGCCGGCTACCTGCCCGTCGACCCCGCCTACCCCGCCGAACGCGTCCGCTTCATGCTCGCCGACGCCCGGCCCGCCCTGGTGATCGCCACCCGGGAGACCGCCGCCGCCCTGCCCGCGGACTGCGCACCGCTGCTCCTGGAGGACTGCGCCGACCCGGCCGTGCCCGACACGGACGTCACCGACGCCGACCGGCCCCGGCCGCTGCTGCCGGACCATCCCGCCTACGTCATCTACACCTCGGGTTCCACCGGCCGCCCCAAGGGGGTCGTGGTCACCCACCGCACGGTCGCCGCGCTGGCCGCGTGGGCGGCGGAGCGGTTCGGGGAGCAGGGGCTCGGCCATGTGATCGCCTCCACCTCCCTCAACTTCGACGTCTCCGTCTTCGAGCTGCTCTGCCCGACGACGGCGGGCGGCACCGTCGAGGTGGTCGCCGACCTGCCGGCCCTCACCGACGGCACGGGCCCTGGGCGGGCCGGGCTGCTGAGCGGGGTGCCGTCCGTCGTCTCCCGCCTGATCGCGGGGGGCACGGCACCCGTCACCGCGGACACCGTCGTGCTCGCCGGAGAGGCCCTGCCCGCGCAGACGCTGCACGATCTGCGCGCCGCGCTGCCCGGCTGCCGGATCGCCAACATCTACGGGCCCACCGAGGCCACCGTGTACGCCACCGCCTGGTTCGCCGGGGACCGGCTGCCGGAACAGGCGCCCCCCATCGGCGAACCCGTGGCGCTCACCCGCGCCTACGTCCTCGATCACGCGCTGCGCCCCCAACCGGTCGGCGTCACCGGCGAGTTGTACCTCGGTGGCGGCGGGCTGGCCCGCGGCTACCTGAACCGGGCAGGCCTGACCGCCGCGCGGTTCGTCGCCGATCCGTTCGGCGCGCCCGGGGAGCGCATGTACCGCACCGGCGACCTGGTGCGCCGCCGTGCCGACGGCGTGCTCGAATACGTGGGCCGCATCGACCAGCAGGTCAAGGTGCGCGGCTTCCGCATCGAACTGGGCGAGGTGGAGGAGGCGTTGCGTCGCTGCGCCGGCGTCGCCGAGGCCGCGGCCGCCACCACCACGGACAGCGACGGCCACCGGCGTCTGGCCGGCTACGTCGTCCCGGTCGCCGGCGAACGGGTGGAACCGGAGGCCGTACGCCGGGAACTGGGCCGCACGCTGCCCGCCTCCATGGTGCCCTCGGCCGTCGTCGTGCTGGACGCCCTGCCGCTGAACCCGAACGGCAAGCTCGACCGCGGCCGGCTCCCCGACCCGGGCCCCGCCGTCCGCGCCGTACGGCACGTCGCGCCCCGCACGCCCACCGAGCGCGCCCTCGCCGCGATCTGGGCCGAGGTGTTGCGCGCCGAACGCATCGGCGTCGACGACAACTTCTTCGAGCTCGGCGGCGACTCGATCCTCAGCATCCAGGTGGTCGCCCGCGCCCGGCAGGACGGCCTGCCGCTGAGCTCGCGAGACGTCTACCGGCACCAGACGGTCGCCGCCCTCGCCCGCTGCGCGGACGCCGCCCGGGGCCCGCGCGAGGCCGCCCCCGCACCGGAGGCGGCCACCGGCCCGGCCCCTCTGACCCCCATCCAGCACTGGCTGTTCGGCACGGCCGCCGGGCGCGCCGGCCACTTCGCGCAGGCACTGTCCGTCCAGGTGCCCGACGACGTGGACCCGGCGGCGCTGGAGGACGCGCTGAACGACCTGGTCGCCCACCACGACGCCCTGCGCTCCCGCTTCGTCCCCGGCGACGCCGCCACCGGGATCCGCTGGCACATCGAGGACCGGGCGCCCCGCGTGCGCCTGGCCCGGCACACCGGCCCGGACCCGGACACCCCGCACTTCGGCCCCTTCGACCTCGCCCGGGGGCCGCTGCTGCGGGCCGTCCTGCACGACCGGGGAGCCGGCCGGCCCCGCGTCCTGCACCTGGCCGTGCACCACCTGGTGGTCGACGGGGTGTCCTGGCGGCTGCTGCTGGACGACCTGGACCGCGCCTACCGGGCCCGCCGCGCCGGCGAGGACGGCCCTGCCGCGCTGCCCCCGAAGTCCTCGCCGCTGCGCGCGTGGGCCCGCAGACTGAACGCCCACGCGGCCGACGGCGGCTTCGCCGACGAGCGGGAGTACTGGGCCCGGGAGGTGCCCGGCGCCGAACCCGCCCTCCCCGCCGACCTGCCGGGCGGCACCAACACCTACGCCTCGCAGCGCGCGGTCACCGTGCGGCTGAGCCCCGAGGACACCGCGGCCCTGCTGCGCACCCTGCCCGACACCTACCGCACCCAGGCCAACGACGTCCTGCTGAGCGCCCTCGGCCGGGCGCTGTGCGCCGGGACCGGCCGGGACCGGGTGGTCGTCGACGTCGAGGGGCACGGGCGCGAGGAACTCTTCCCCGAGCTGGACACCAGCCGCACGGTCGGCTGGTTCACCACCCGCCACCCCGTCGCCCTCGCCGTCCCGGAGGACGCCGGCTGGGACACCGTACTGAAGCAGGTCAAGGAGCAGCTCCGCGCCGTACCCCGGCACGGCCTGGGCCATGACGCGCTGCGGTACCTCGCCGGGCCGGGGGAGGCGGCGCACACCGCGGCCGCGCAGATCAGCTTCAACTACCTGGGCCGGATGGGCCTGCCGGAGGACGGGGACGGCCTCTACCGGGGCACCGTACGCCCGCTGGAGCTGGACGCCGATCCGGCGGCCGAGCGCCCGCACGCCCTGGAGGTCGTCGGACACCTCGACGGTGACGCCCTGGAGTTCACCTGGTTCTACTCGGACCGGCTGCACCGCCGGGACACGGTCACGGACCTCGCCCGGCGCTTCGCCGACGCGCTGGCCGGACTGGCCCGGCACGCCACCCGGCCGGGAACCGCCGGGCGCACCCCGTCCGACTTCCCGCTGGCCCGGCTCGACCAGGCCGCCGTCGACCGGATCACGGGCGCGGACCCGGCGGCGGTGGCGGACGTCCACCCGCTCACGCCCACCCAGGCGGGCATGCTCTTCCACGGCCTGTCGCAGGACGACCGCGGGGTCTACTTCCAGCAGCTGACGTTCGACCTGGACGGCGTGCCCGACCCGGCGGCACTCGCCGCCGCCTGGCAGCACGTCACCGACCGCACCGAGGTGCTGCGCGGCCGCGTCGTCTGGCAGGACGTACCCGAGCCGCTGCTGGTGGTGCAGCGCCACGCGACCGTGCCCGTCACCCACCTGGACTGGCGGGACCTGACGGAGCGGGAGCGCCGTGCCCGGCTGGACGACGTGCTGGCCCGGGACCGTGCGGAGGGCCTCGACCTCGGCCGGGCCCCGCTCCAGCGGCTGCTCCTCGCCCGCGTCTCCGACACCTCGGTGCGCGTGGTGTGGTCCTTCCACCACCTGCTGCTGGACGGCTGGAGCCTGTTCCAGGTGCTCTCGGACGTCTTCGCCCGGCACGCGGGGACCGGCGCCGACGCCCTCCCGGACCGGCCCCCGTTCGCCGACTACGTGGCCTGGCTGCGGCAGCGCGACCCGGCCGCCGCCGAACGGCACTGGCGGCACCGCCTGACCGGCCTGGCCGAGGCCACCCCGCTGCCGTACGACCGTGAGCCGCGCGAGGCCCACCGCGCCGAGTCCACCCACGCGGTCAGGTCCACGCTGCCCGCGGCCGCCACCCGGGCCCTGGAGGAGCTGGCGCGCGCCTCCGGCCTGACCCTGAACACCCTGGTGCAAGGCGCCTGGGCGCTGCTGCTGGCCCGGCAGGCCGGCCGGGACGAGGTGGTGTTCGGCACCACCGTGTCCGGCCGGCCGCCCGAGCTGCCCGGCGCCGACGCCATGACCGGCCTGTTCATCACCACCCTGCCCACCCGGGTCCCGGTCCCCGCCGAGGGCACCCTGACCGACTGGCTGCGCGCGCTCCAGCACGACCAGAGCGAGGACCGGCGCTTCGACCACCTGCCGCTCACCCGGATGCGCACCTTCACCGAACTCCCCGAACAGGTCGGCCTGTTCGACAGCATCGTCGTCTTCGAGAACTACCCGGTGGACGACGACCTCGCCGCCGCCCACGGACTGCGCCTGAGCGGCCTGGAGGGCGTCGAGACCACCAACTACCCGCTCAGCCTCACCGCCTACCCGGGGCCCGAGCTGACCCTGCGCCTCGGCTACGACCCCGACCTGTTCGACGCCGGCACCGCCGAGCGGATGGCCGAGTACCTGACCGTGCTGCTCACCCACCTGCCCGCCGGCGCCGGTCGTCCGCCCGCCCGGCTCCCGCTGCTCGCCCCGGACCGCCGCGAGCAGGTGCTGCGCGCCTGGAACGACACCGGCACGGACCTCCCGGACACCACCGTCGCCGACCTGTTCGCCGCGCAGGTCCGCCGTACCCCCGACGCCGTGGCCCTGGAGGCCGGCGACCGGCACCTCACCTACCGCGAACTCGACGCGCGGGCCGGCACGCTGGCGGCGCGCCTGGCCGGGCTCGGGGTACGGCCGGAACGGCCCGTCGGCGTGCTCATGGACCGGTCCGTGGAGCTGGTCGTCACGCAGCTGGCCCTCGTCCGCACCGGCGGGGTGTACGTGCCGCTGGACGGCAGGGCACCGGCCGAGCGGCTGCGCCGGACGCTGGCCGAGGCCGGCGCCGGGCTGCTGCTCACCGACGCCGGCTGGGCGGACACGGCCCGGGAGCTGCTGCCCGGTGACGGTGTGCTGCGCGTCGACGACACCACCGGCGCGGACGGCCCCGCGCCCGTCCACACCGTGCACCCCGACAACGTCCAGTACCTGATGTTCACCTCGGGCTCCACCGGCACCCCCAAGGGTGTCGCCGTGCGCCAGCGGGACGTCGTCGCCCTCGCCCTGGACCGGTCCTTCACCGGGCACGACCGGGTCCTCGTGCACTCACCGCACGCCTTCGACGCCGCCACCTACGAGGTGTGGGTGCCGCTGCTGCGCGGCGGCACCGCGGTGCTCGCCCCGCCGGCCGACCTGGACGCCGCCCAGGTCCGCCGCGCCGTCACGGAACAAGGCGTGACCTGCCTGTGGCTGACCGCCGGGCTGTTCCGCCTGCTGGCCCAGGAGGATCCCGGCTGCCTGCGCGGCGCCCGCGAGGTGTGGACCGGCGGCGAGGCCGTGCCGGGCGCCGCCGTACGCCGGGTCCTCGACGCCTGCCCCGGCCTGACCGTCGTGGACGGCTACGGCCCCACCGAGACCACCACCTTCGCCACCCGCCGCGTCTTCCGCTCCGGCGACCCGCTGCCCGCCGTGCTGCCCATCGGCCGCCCGCTGGACAACACCCGCGTGTACGTCCTCGACGCCGCCCTCCAGCCGCAACCACCGGGCATCCCGGGCGAGTTGTACATCGCCGGCGCGGGACTGGCGCGGGGCTACGCGGGCCGGCCCGCGGCGACCGCCGCCCGCTATGTCGCCGACCCCTTCGGGCCGCCCGGCACCCGGATGTACCGCACCGGCGACCTCGTGCGCTGGAGCACCGACGGCGAACTGCACTTCGTCGGCCGTGCCGACGACCAGATCAAGATCCGCGGCTTCCGCGTCGAACCCGCCGAGATCGAGGCCCGGCTCACCGCCCACCCCGCCGTCGCCGAGGCCGTCGTCTCCCTCTACGAGGACGCCGGCCGCAAGCGGCTCGCCGCCCACCTGGTACCGGCCGGCGGCGCCGGCGTGCCCACCGCATCCGAGCTGCGCGCCCATCTGGCGGCCGGCCTGCCCGACTACATGCTGCCCGCCGCGTTCGTCACCGTGTCCGAGCTGCCGCTGACCGCCAACGGCAAGGTCGACCGGCGGCGGCTGCCCGCCCCCGACTGGTCGGCCGGCGGCGACCGGGCCCACCGCGCCCCGCGCACCGAGACCGAGCGGGTCCTCGCCGCGATCTGGGCCGAGCTCCTCGGCGTCGAACGGGTCGGCGTGGACGACAACTTCTTCACCCTGGGCGGCGACTCCATCCTCAGTATCCAGGTGGTCTCCCGGGCCCGGGCCGCGGGGCTCACCCTCACCCCGCGCGACCTCTTCCGGCACCCCACCGTCGCCGAACTGGCCGCCGCCGGCGGCGATGCCGCGCCCGCCGTCGCCGGCACCGGGCCGGTCAGCGGACCGGCCGGCCTCACCCCGATCCAGCACTGGTTCCTCGACCCGCGGCCGGCGCACGCCGGGTTCTTCAACCAGTCCGTCGTCATCGAGGCCGCCGGCCCGGTCGACGAGGACGCCCTGCGCCGCGCCCTCACCGCCCTGTGGACCCACCACGACGCCCTCCGCGCCCGGTTCGCCCTCGCCGGCGACGGCTCCTGGAGCCAGGACATCGCCGCCGACAGCCCGGTCCCGGAGCTGTTCCAGGTCCACGACCGGCAGGCCGAGGAAACCGTCACCGCGGCGGCCCACGCCGGACTCCGGCTGGAGACCGGCCCGTTGTTCACCGCGCGCCTGTTCACCGCCGACGGCACCCGGCCCGCCCGGCTGCTGCTCGTCGCCCACCACCTGGTGGTCGACGGCGTCTCCTGGCGGATCCTGCTGGAGGACCTGGAGACCGGCTACGCGCAGGCCGCCGCCGGGCAGCCGGTGCGGCTGCCCGCCCGCACCACCTCCGTACGGGAGTGGACCCGCCGGCTGCGCGAGCGCGCCGGCACCTTCGCCGGCCGGCTCGACTTCTGGGAGCGGGCCGCACGGCACTGCGCCGACCCGCTCCCCGTGGACGGCGACGGCGGCACCACCATGGCCGACGTCCGCGAGGTGACCGTACGGCTGGACCGCGACCGCACCGACGGCCTGCTGCGCCGCGTCCCCGGCGTCTACCGCACCCGCGTCGACGACGTCCTGCTCACCGCGCTGGGCCGGGTCCTCGCCGACTGGACCGGACGCGACACCGTCGCCGTCGGCCTGGAGGGACACGGCCGCGAGGACCAGCTGTTCGAGGACGTCGACCTGTCCCGCACGGTCGGCTGGTTCACCTCCCTCCACCCGGTCGCCCTGACCGTCCCGGCGGGGGACTGGGGCACCGCCCTGAAGGCGGTGAAGGAGCAGCTGCGGGCCGTACCCGACCGGGGACTCGGCTACGGCGTCCTGCGCCACCTCGCCCGCGACCCCCGGCTCACCGCCGCGCCCGCGCCCGGCATCACCTTCAACTACCTGGGCCGCTTCGACTGGTCCGCCGACGGCGGCACCCTGATCGGGGCGGTGCCCGGCGGCCTGGGCGGCGCCGAGGCGCCCGGCACCGAGCGGCCGCACCTGCTGGACGTCGTGGCCCGGGTGGAGGACGACCGGCTGGAGATCACCTGGTACTACGGCGCCGGACGGCACCGCGAGGAGACCGTCACCGCGCTCGCCGAGGGTATGCTGCGGGCCCTGACCGACATCGTCGCCCACTGCGCCCGCCCGGACGCGGGCGGCCGTACCCCGTCCGACTTCCCGCTGGCCCGTCTGGACCAGGCGGCCGTGGACCGGATCGCCGGCAACGGCCGTGACGTCGCCGACGTCTACCCGCTGACCCCGATGCAGGCGGGCATGCTCTTCCACAGCCTGCTGGACGCCGACAGCCGCACCTACGTCAACCAGGTGCAGCTCGTGCTGTCCGGCGTGACCGACCCGCACGCCCTCGCGCAGGCCTGGCAGCACACCGCCGACGCCAACCCGGTGCTGCGCACCGGCCTGGTGTGGCAGGAGACCCCGGAACCGCTCCAGGTCGTCCGGCACCGGGCCACCGTGCCCGTCACCCACCACGACTGGTCCGGATGGCCCGCCGAGCGGGGCGCGCGCGAGCTGGACCGGCTGCTCGACGAGGACCGGCGGGCCGGCATCGACCTCGGCTCGGCGCCCCTGATGCGGCTGACGCTGATCCGGCTGGCACCGGACCGGGTCCGGCTGGTGTGGACCTTCCACCACGTCCTGCTCGACGGCTGGAGCGCCGCCCAGGTCTTCGACGAGGTGTGCGAGCGGTACGCGGCCCTCACCTCAGGGCGCCGCCCGCAACCGCCCGAGCGCAGGCCCTTCGCCGACTACCTGCGCTGGCTGTCCGGGCGGGACACCGACCGGGCCGAACGGTACTGGCGGGAGGCCCTCGCCGGTTTCCAGGCGCCCACCGAACTGCCCCGGGACCGGCGGCCCGCCGAGGCCCACCGCGCCTCCTCCTCCGGGTCGGTGCGCACGACCCTCGGCCCGGAGGTCTCGGCGCGGCTGCGGGAGACCGCCCAGCGGGCCGGGCTGACCCTCAACACGGTCCTCCAGGGCGCGTGGGCGCTGCTGCTGTCCCGCTACGGCGGCGGTGACGACGTGGTGTTCGGTACGACCGTCTCCGGCCGGCCCGCCGAACTCCCGGGCGTCACCTCGATGGTGGGCCTGTTCATCAACACCCTGCCCACCCGGGCCCGCGTCGACGGGTCACGCCCGCTGCTGGACTGGCTGCGCGACCTCCAGGCCGCCCAGTCCGAGGCCCGCCGCCACGACTTCGTCTCGCTGGCCCAGGTCCAGTCCTGGAGCGAAGTACCGGGCGGCACCGGCCTGTTCGACTCCATCGTGGTCTTCGAGAACTACCCGTTCGACGAGGGCGCGCTGGCCCGGCACGGCCTCGCCATGGAACAGGAACGCGACCTGGAGCCCACCAACTACCCGCTCAGCGTGGTCGTGGCGCCCGGCGACACCCTGGACGTGCACCTCGACTACGACCCCGCCGCCTTCGACGCCACGACGGTGCGCGCGCTGGGCGAGAGCCTGCGCGCCCTGCTCACCGGCATGGCCGCCGACCCGGACCGCCGGCTGGCCGAGCTGCCGTTGCTGGACCCGGCCGCGGGGCGGGCCCTGGTGGACCGGTTCGGCGGACGGCAGGCCGAGGCACCGTACGACACCCTCCCCGAGGCGTTTCGCCGGCAGGCCGGGAGCACCCCCGACGCCCCGGCCGTCCGGCACGGCGACACCCGCCTCACCTACCGCGAACTCGACGCCCGCTCCAACCGGTTGGCGCGGCTGCTCATCGCCGCCGGCGCCGGACCCGAGCGCTTCGTCGCCCTCTGCCTGCCCCGCACCGCCGACCTGCTCGTGGCACTCCTCGCGGTGCTCAAGAGCGGCGCCGGCTATCTGCCCGTCGACCCCCAGTACCCGGCCGAGCGGGTCGCGTTCCTCTTCGAGGACGTACGGCCCGACGCCGTGATCACCGCCACGGAGACCGCCGGGCGGCTGCCCGAGGGCCCGTTCACCCGGATCCTGCTGGACGAGGACCCGGCCGCCGGCGTACCGGACACCCCGGTCGGCGACGGCGAACGGCACACCCCCCTGCTGCCCGGCCACCCCGCCTACGTCATCCACACCTCCGGCTCCACCGGCCGGCCCAAGGGCGTGGTCGTCAGCCACGCCTCCGTGCTGGCACTGACCGACTGGGCGGCGGCCGAGTTCGGCGGCCGGGGCCTGCACCACGTGGTCGCCTCCACCTCGCTCAACTTCGACGTGTCGGTCTTCGAGATCTTCTCGCCCCTGCTGTCCGGCGGCTGCGTGGAGGTCGTCCGCGACCTGCTGGCCCTCGCCGAGCGCCCCGGGCCCTGGCGCGCCGGACTGCTGAGCGCGGTGCCCTCGGCCCTGGACCGGCTGCTCGCCGAGGACGCCGTCCGCATCACCGCGGACACCGTCGTCCTCGCGGGGGAGGGGCTGCCCGCCCGGACCGTCCGCCGGGTCCGCACGGCGATCCCCGGCAGCCAGGTGCACAACATCTACGGCCCCACCGAGGCCACCGTGTACGCCACCGCGTTCACCTGCGACCCGGCCGACCCCGACCGCGACCCGCCGATCGGCCGGCCCCTCGGCGGCGCCCGCGCCTACGTCCTGGACGAGCGGATGCGCCCGGTGCCCGCCGGCGCGCCCGGCGAGCTGTTCCTCGCCGGGACCGGCGTCGCCCGCGGCTACCTGCGCCGGCCCGGCCTGACCGCGAGCCGCTTCCTGCCCGACCCGTTCGGCCCACCCGGCAGCCGCATGTACCGCACCGGCGACCTGGTCCGCTGGACGGCCGACGGCGACCTCGTCTACCTCGGCCGCGGCGACGACCAGGTGAAGGTGCGCGGCTTCCGCATCGAACTCGGCGAGGTGGAGGCCGCGCTGGCCCGCCACCCGGCGGTGGCGGCCGCCGCGGCCCGGGTGCTCGAACACGCGGGCCACCGCCGCCTGATCGGCTACGTGGTGCCCCGCACCCCGGCCCGGTCCGACGCCGCCGCGCCCGACCTGCCCGACACCGCCGAGCTGCGGGCCTTCCTCGCCCGCAGCCTCCCCGACCACCTGGTCCCGGCCCTCGTCGTCCCGTTGGAGCGGCTGCCGCTCGGGGCCACCGGGAAGCTCGACCGGCGGGCGCTGCCCGTACCCGAGTGGGCGGCGCCGGGCACCGGCGAGGCCGGCCGGCCGCCGCGCACCGAGGCCGAGCAGACCCTCGCGGCCATCTGGTCGGAGGTGCTCGGCGTGCCCGAAGTCGGCGCCGACGACAACTACTTCACACTCGGCGGCGACTCCATCCTCGGCATCCGGATCGTCTCGGCCGCGCGCCGGGCCGGGCTCGCGCTGACCCCCCGGCACCTGTTCACCCACCAGACCCTCGCCGAACTCGCCGCCGCAGCGGAGCGCGTCCCGGTCGGCGCGGTCGCCGCCGAACAGGGCCCGGTGACCGGCGACGCCCCGCTCACCCCCGTCCAGCACTGGCTGCTGGACACCCTCACCGGCGACCCCGCGCACTTCAGCCAGACGGTCGCCTACGAGCTGGCCGCCGACCCCGACGAGAACCTGCTGCGGGCCGCCCTGGCCGCCGTACTGGAGCACCACGACGCGCTGCGGCTGCGCTTCGAGCGGGACGGGGACGGGCGGTGGCGGCAGTACGGCACCGCCCCCGGCGCCGAGCCCCCGCACCTGGAGGTGCACCGGCGGACGGCGCCGCGGGCGGCGGCCGAGGCCCTCGCCGCCGGCTTCGATCTGGCCGCGGGGCCGCTGCTGCGGGCCGCGCTGTGCCGGCCGGACGACGGCGGCCGGCCGGTGCTGCTGCTCGCCGCCCACCACCTGGTGGTGGACGCCGTCTCCTGGCGGCTGCTCCTGGAGGACCTCGACACCGCCTACCGGGCGCTGCGGGACGGCGAACGGCCCGCCCTCGGACCCAAGAGCACCTCGTTCCGGGACTGGGCCCGGCGGCTCGCCGCACACACCGAGGCGGGCGGCTTCGACGCCGAACTCGCCCACTGGCAGGGCCTGGACGCCGACACCGCGCTCCCCGTGGACCACCCGGGCGGCACCAACACCGTCGCCGACGAGGAGAGCGTGACCGCCGGCCTCGACGCCGAGGAGACCCGCCGGCTGCTCCAGGACGTGCCGGACGCGTACCGCACCCGCGTCAACGACGTCCTGCTGTGCGCGCTGGGCCGGGTCCTGGCCCGCTGGACCGGCCGGGACCGGGTGGCGGTGACCCTGGAGGGCCACGGCCGCGAGGACCTGTTCCAGGACACCGACCTCGCCCGCACGGCCGGCTGGTTCACCGCCGTGTACCCCGTCGCCCTGGACGTGCCCCGGGAGGCCGGCACCGGCACCGTGCTCAAGGCGGTCAAGGAGAACCTGCGGGCCGTACCGCACGGCGGACTCGGCTACGGCGCGCTGCGCTTCCTGCACCCCACGGCCGGCCGTCAGCTGCCCGGTCTGCCGCCGGTCTGCTTCAACTACCTGGGCCGGCCGGACGGGAGCCCCGCCCCGGGCGGTCTGCTGCACGCACCCCACGGCGGCCTCGCCGGCGGCATGGACCGCTCGGCGGACCGGCCGCACCTCCTCGACGTCCTCGGCCAAGTGACCGACGGCCGACTGGAGTTCACCTGGTCGTACAGCGGCGCGGTGCACCGGCGGGAGACCGTCGGCCGTCTCGCGGCCGAACTGACCGAGGAACTCCGTGCGATCGTCCGGCACTGCGCCGAACCCGGCGCGGGCGGCCGTACCCCCTCCGACTTCCCGCTCGCACCGCTCGACCAGGCGGCCGTCGACCGGCTCGTCGGCAACGGCGCGGACGTCACCGACGTGTATCCGCTCACGCCCACCCAGACCGGCATGGTGATGCACGGCCTGGACGAGGCCGAACACGGCCTGTACGTCGAGCAGATCACCTTCGTGGCCGACGGCGCCGACGACCCGGGGACCCTGGCCGCCGCCTGGCAGTACGTCGTCGACCGCACCCCCGTGCTGCGCACCTCCGTCGCCCTGAACGGCGTACCCGTGCCGCTCCAGGTCGTCCACCGGACCGTGACCCTGCCGGTCACCGAGCACGACTGGAGCACGCTGCCGGCGGACCGGCACGAGGCGGAGCTGGAGCGGCTGCTCGCCGACGAGCGGGCCCGGGGCCTCGCCCTGGACCGCGCCCCGCTGCTGCGGCTCGCCCTGGTCCGGCTCGGCCCGGACGCGGTCCGGGTGGTGTGGACCTTCCACCACGTCCTGCTGGACGGCTGGAGCGTCTTCCACGTCCTGTCCGACGTCACGGCCGCGCACGCCGCCCTCGCCCGCGGCGAGCGGCCCCGGCTGCCCGAGCGCAGGCCGTTCGCGGACTACGCCGCCTGGCTGGCCGCCCGGGACGCCGGCCCCGCCGAGGAACACTGGCGGGGCGCGCTGGCCGGCCTCGCCGCGCCGACCCCGCTGCCGTACGACCGCCGGCCCGCCCCGGGCACCACGGCTCGCTCCGGCACCTGGCTGTCGCAGCGGCTCGGCGCCGAACAGACCGCGCGGCTCCAGGAGTTCGCCCGTCGGCACCGCCTCACCCTGAACACGCTGGTGCAGGGCGCCTGGGCGCTGCTGCTGGCGCGGTGGAGCGGGCAGCGGGAGGTGTGCTTCGGCACCACCGTCTCCGGCCGGCCCGCCGACCTGCCCGGCGCCGACACCGTCACCGGCCTGTTCATCACCACCCTGCCCGCCCGGACCGCGGTCGACGGCGACGCCCCCTGCGCCGCCTGGCTGCGCTCGGTGCAGGAGGCCCGCGCCGAGGACCGCCGGCACGACCACCTGCCCCTGAACACCCTGCACTCCCTCAGCCGCCTGCCCGCGGAGACCGCGCTCTTCGACAGCCTGGTGGTCTTCGAGAACTACCCGGTCGGCGACGCGACCGCGGGCGCGCACGGGCTCGCCCTGCGCGACCTGGACGCCCGGGAGGCCACCAACTACCCCCTCACCGTGGTCGTCTCGCCCGGCGACCGGCTCGCCGTCGAACTCGGCTACGACCCGCGGTACTTCGACGCGGTCACCGCCGCCTCCCTGGCCGGACAGCTGCTGCACACCCTGCACACGCTGGCCGCCTCCGACGGCACCGCCCGCCTCGACGACCTCGACCTGCTGCCGCCCGGCGAGCGGGACCGGCTGCTGCACGGCCCCGCCCGCCCGGCGCTCGGCCCGGTGCCCCCGGCCACCCTGCCCGCCCTGATCGAGGCCGCCGTCGACCGGTGGCCGACCGCCCCCGCGCTCGGCGCGCCCGGCACGCTGCTCACCTTCGCCGAGGTCGAGGCGAAGGCCAACCGGCTGGCGCACCGGCTCATCGCCCGCGGCGCCGGACCCGGCGGCCTCGTCGCACTGCTGCTGCCCCGCTCGGCGGACATGGTGCTGGCGCAGCTCGCGGTGGCGAAGGCGGGCGCCGCGTTCCTGCCCGTCGACCCCGCCTACCCCGAGGAGCGGATCGCCCTGATGCTGGGCGACGCGGCCCCCGCCCTCACCCTCGACGCCAAGGAGGTCGCCGGCCTGCTCGCCGCCCCGCCGGACGACGTACCGGGGCACCGGCCCGGCGACGGCGACCGGACCCGCCCGCTCGACCTGGACGACCCGGCCTACGTCATCTACACCTCCGGTTCCACCGGCACCCCCAAGGGCGTCGTCGTCACCCACCGCGGACTCGCCGCCTTCTCCGCCGCCGAGGCCGCCCACTACCAGGTCGGCGAGGGCGACCGGGTGCTGGCGTTCGCCACGCCCAGCTTCGACGCCTCCGTGCTGGAGCTGTGCACGTCCCTGCCGCACGGCGCCCGGCTGGTCGTACCCCGGCCCGGTCCGCTGCTCGGCGCCGAACTGGCCGACACCCTGCGGGCCGAGCGGATCACCCACACCCTGCTGCCGCCGGCCGCGCTCGCCACCCTGCCCGCCGACACGCCCGGCACCCTGCCCGACCTCAAGACGCTGATCGTCGGCGCCGACGCGTGCGGTGCCGAACTCGTCGCCCGCTGGGCCCCGCACCACCGCATGGTCAACTCCTACGGCCCCACCGAGGCCACCGTCGTCGCCACCTGGTCCGCCCCCCTGGAGGCGGACGGCAGCGCGCCGCCCATCGGCCGTCCGCTGCCCGCCACCGGCGCCTACGTCCTCGACGCCCGGCTGCGGCCGGTCCCCGACGGCGTCGCCGGTGAACTGTGGCTCTCCGGGCCCGCGCTGGCCCGCGGCTACCTCGGCCGGCCCGGACTGACCGCGTCCCGGTTCCGCGCCGACCCGTTCGGGCCGCCCGGCACCCGCATGTACCGCACCGGCGACGTGGTGCGCCGCGACAGCGGGGGCGAACTGCACTACCTGGGCCGCACCGACCACCAGCTGAAGCTGCGCGGCCACCGCATCGAGGCCGGCGAGGTCGAGGCGACGCTGGCCCGCCATCCGGGCGTGCTGGACGCGGTGGTGACCGTACGCGAGGACGAGCCGGGACAGCCGCGGCTGGTCGCCCACCTGCTCACGGCCCCCGGCGCGCAGCCGCCCACCCCGTCCGAGCTGCGGGCGCTGGCCGCCCGTTCGCTGCCCGGCCCCATGGTGCCCTCGGCGTTCGCGGTGCTGGACCGCTTCCCGGTCACCGAGAACGGCAAGACCGACCGGGCCGCCCTGCCCGCCCCGGCGCCGGCCGAGGAGCGGGCCCGGCCCGAGTACGTGGCACCCCGCACCCCGGCCGAGGAGGCGCTGGCGGCCATCTGGGAGGAGACCCTCCAGACGGCCGTGGGCGCCGAGGACGACTACTTCCTGCTCGGCGGCGACTCCATGCGCGCCCTGCTCATCGCATCCCGCGCGAACGACGCGTTCGGCGTCACGCTCACCCCCCGCGACGTCCTGCTCTCCCGCACGGTGGCCGCCCTGGCGGAACTCGTGGAGGAACAGGTGCTGAGCGAACTGGAGGACGCCGCGTACGGCGACCCCGACGCCGAAGGCGGCCCGTACGGCCCCGACGCCGCAGGCGACGCGAACGGCCCCGACTCCGAAGACGCCGCGTACGGCGGCCACGACCACGAACGGTGAGGATCCGACGACCATGACGTCTTCGACCCCTTCCCACCCCTCCGGCTCCGGGCGGCCCTCCCGGCCCTCCCTGCGGGACCGTGCCGAGGCGCTGCCCGAGGACCTGCGGGAGGCGCTGCGGCGGCGGCTGGCCGGACGGGCCGGCGGCGCCGCACCGGCCGCCCGGCAGGGCATCCCACGCGCCGACCGGGACCGCCCGCTGCCGCTGTCCTTCGCACAGCAGCGGCTGTGGTTCCTGGACCGGCTGCGCCCCGGCGACCCCCGCTACAACAGCGCGGTCGCGGTCCGTCTCGCCGGCACCCTGGACCGCGAGGCGCTGGCCGGGGCCCTCACCGCCGTCGTGGCCCGGCACGAGGCCCTGCGCACCACCTTCGAGGAGACCGACGGCCGCCCGGTGCAGCGCGTACACCCCGCGGGACCGGTGCCCGTGCCGGTCCGGGACGCCGGTGACCTGGACGCGGACCTGCTGGCCGAGTACTCCCGCCCCTTCGACCTGGAGCACGGCCCCCTGCTGCGGGCCCTGCTGCTGCGGGAGTCGGACACCTCGCACGTCCTGCTGCTGACGGCCCATCACATCGTCACCGACGGCTGGTCGATGGGCGTGGTCCTGGACGAGCTGTGCACCGTCTACGACGCCCTCGCCCACGGCACCCGGCCGGACCTGCCCGCACCGGCCACGCAGTACCCGGACTTCGCGGTGTGGCAGCGCGCCCAGCTCTCGGGTCCCCGACTGGAGCAGCAACTCGACTACTGGCGCGCGCAGTTGTCGGGCTCCGTCGCCCCCGAGCTGCCCCTGGACCGGCCCCGGCGCGGCGAGGAGGCGGGGGAGGGCGCCGTCCACACCTTCACCGTCCCCGCCCGCCTCACCGCCCGGCTGCGCGACCTCGCCAGAGAACAGCACAGCACCCTGCACACCGCCCTGGTCGCCGCCACCCAGGCGCTGCTGGCCCGCTGGTCCGGCCAGGACGACGTCACCGTCGGCTCGCTGACACCGGGCCGGTCCCGCACCGACCTCGAACGGACCGTCGGGTTCTTCGTGAACACCGTCGCGCTGCGCACCCCGGTGGACGCCGCCGGATCCTTCCGCGACCTGCTGGCCAAGGCGGCCGGGACGGTGGGCGACGCCTTCGCCCACGGCGACACGCCGTTCGAGCGGGTCGTGGAGGCGGTCGGCGCGCCCCGCGAGGCGGGCCGCAACCCGCTGTTCGACGTGATGGTCCTGCTGCACCCCGACCCGCCCGCCGCGACCGCCCCGCGCTCCCTCGCCACCAGCCCCGTCACCGTGCCCCGGCAGGCGGCCACCTTCGACCTGAGCGTCGAGTTCGTGCCGGACGGCACCGCGCTGACCGGTCTGCTGGAGTACCGCACCGACCTGTTCGACGCGGCCACGGCCGAGCGGCTGGCCGGACAGCTGCTGCGCCTGCTCCAGGGCGCCGCCGACACCCCGGACCGCCCGCTCGGCAGCCTGCCCCTGCTGTCCGAGGACGAGACACGGCGCATCGTCCACGACTGGAGCGCCGGCCCGCGCCTCCTCGTGGACGACACCCTCCACCCGGCCCTCTTCGAGCGCCGCGCGGCCCGCACCCCGGACGCCCTCGCCCTCGTCGCGGGCGGCGAACAGCTGGACTACGCCACGCTCAACGCCCGCGCCAACCGGCTCGCGCACCACCTGATCGCGCTCGGCGCCGGCCCCGAACGGCTGGTCGCGCTGCGGCTCCCGCGCACCGCCGACATGATCACCGCGATCCTCGCCGTCTGGAAGTCCGGCGCCGGATATCTGCCGCTCGACCCGGCCCTGCCCGAGGAACGCGTCCGGTACCTGCTGGACGACGCCCGCCCGGCCCTGGTCCTGGACGAGGCAGCCCTGCGCGCCGTACCCGCGGACGCACCGGACACCGACCCCACCGACGCCGACCGGCGTGCCCCGCTGCACCCCGAGCACACCGCGTACGTCATCCACACCTCCGGCTCCACCGGCCGCCCCAAGGGGGTCGCCGTCTCCCACCGTGCGGCGGCGCACCTGCTGGCCGCCCACCGGGCCGGCTTCGTCGCCGAGGCGGGCGGCGGCCCGCTGCGGGTCGCGCTCACCGCCTCCTTCTCCTTCGACACCTCCCTCGAAGGCGTGCTGCTGATGGCCGACGGCCACCCGCTGCACCTGGTGGACGAGACCACCCGGATGGACCCGGCCGCCCTGGTCGAGTACGTCGTCCGGCACCGCGTCGACTTCCTCGACGTCACCCCCTCCTACCTGCGGCAGCTGCTGCCCGCCGGACTGCTCACCGACCCCCGGCACCACCCCCGGGTCCTCATGCTCGGCGGCGAGGCGATCGGGTCCGCGCTGTGGCGGGAACTGGCCGCCCACCCGGACGTGACCGCCCACAACTTCTACGGCCCCACCGAGTGCACGGTCGACGCGCTGTCCTGCCGGATCGACGGCGGCGACCGCCCGCTGGTGGGCCGCCCCCTGCCGGGACTGCGGGCGTACGTGCTCGACGACCGGCTCCAGCCGGTGCCGCCCGGCGTCGGCGGCGAGCTGTACCTCGCGGGCGCCCAGCTGGCCCGGGGCTACACCGGCCGCCCCGGCCTGACCGCCGCCCGCTTCCTCGCCGACCCCTACGGGCCGCCCGGCACCCGCATGTACCGCACCGGCGACCTGGCCCGCTGGAGCGCCGACGGCCGCCTCGACTACCTCGGCCGCGCCGACGACCAGATCAAGGTCCGCGGCCACCGCATCGAGCCCGGCGAGATCGAGGCCGCCCTGCTCGCGCTGCCCGGCATCGCCGCCGCGGCGGTCGTCGCCGTACCCGACGCGCACGGCCACGCCCGCCTCGCCGCCTACGTCGTGCCCGCGCCCGGCGCGCCCCGGCCCGCCCCCGCCGACCTGCGGGCGGCCCTGCGCCGGGTGCTGCCCGACGCGCTGGTGCCGTCCTCCTTCACCCCGCTCGACGCGCTGCCGCTGACCACCAGCGGCAAACTGGACCGCCGCGCCCTGCCGGCACCCGACATCACCGCCGAGGACAAGGAGTTCGTCGCCCCGCGCACCCCCGACGAGGAGACCCTGGCCGGCATCTGGGCCGAGGTGCTCGGCGTGGCCCGGGTCGGCGTCACGGACAACTTCTTCGAGCTGGGCGGCGACTCCATCCTGAGCATCCAGGCCGTCTCCCGGGCCCGCGCCGCGGGCCTCGTCATCGGCTCCCAGGACGTCTTCCGGCACCAGACGGTCGCCGACCTGGCCGCCGCCGCGGCCCGCCGCACCGGGACCCCGCCCGCCCCCCGGCGCCCGCACGCGGACGGACCCGCCCCGCTCACCCCCGTCCAGGAGTGGTTCCTCGCCACACACGGCCCGCTGCGGCACTACAGCATGTCGATGCTCCTCGACCTGCCGTACGACCTGGACGAGCGGGCGCTGGAACAGGCGGTGGACGCCCTGGCGGCCCGGCACCCGGCCCTGCGCACCCGCTTCACCCGCACCGGGGACACCTGGCGGCAGCACCCCGGCACCGGCCCGGCCACCGGACTCCTCACCCGCCACGCCCCCGGCACCCCGCCCGAGGAGGCCGCCGACGCCGCCCGCGCGGCCCTGGACCCGGCCTCCGGCGCCCTGTTCCGCGCCGCCCTCCTCACCGGCGGACAGCGCCCCCAACTCTTCCTGACCGCACACCACCTGGCCGTCGACAGCGTCTCCTGGCGGGTGCTGCTCGCCGACCTGGAACAGGCCTACCGGCAGGCGGCGGCGGGCGAGGAACCCCGGCTGGAGCCCGAGCACACCCCGTTCGCCGACTGGGCGCGCGACCTCGCCGACCGGGTCCGGGCCGGCGACCTGGACGACGACCTGCCGCACTGGACGGCGGAGGCCCAATCACCGCGCACCCCGTTCCCCGTCGACCTGCCCGGCACCCCGCTCGCCGGCTCCGTGCGCACCGTCCGCACCCGGGTGGACCGCGCCACCACCGAGGCGCTGCTGCGCCGCGTACCCGCGGCCTACCGCACCCAGGTCAACGACGTGCTGCTGAGCGCGCTGGCCCGGGTGCTGGCCGACTGGACCGGCACGGACCGGGTGACCGTCGCCCTGGAGGGCCACGGCCGCGAGGAGGACCTGGTCGAGGGCGCCGAACTGTCCCGCACGGTCGGCTGGTTCACCACCCAGTACCCGGTCACCCTCATGCCGGCCGGACCGGCCGACTGGGGGGCCACGCTCAAGGCCGTCAAGGAGCGGCTGCGGGCCGTGCCCCGCCGCGGCCTGGGCTACCAGGCGCTCGGCCACCTCGGCTCACCCCGGGCCGCCGCCCGCGCCCTCGCCGGACTCCCGCTGCCCCAGGTGTGCTTCACCTACCACGGCCAGTGGGAGGCCCCCGGCGGAGGGGACTTCGCACCCGTCGCGGACGTACCCGGCCGGGACATGGACCCCGGCGCGCCGCTGGACCACCTGCTGGACGTGTCCGCCCTCGTCGCCGACGGCGAGCTGGAGATCACCTGGCACTACAGCGACCAGGTGCACCGCTCCGGGACCGTCCGGGAGCTGGCCGAGGGCATGGTGCGCGCGCTCGCCGCCATCGCCGAGCACTGCGCCCGGCCCGGCGCGGGCGGCCGTACCCCCTCCGACTTCCCGCTGGCCGGCCTCGACCAGGCCGGTGTCGACCGCCTGGCGGGCGACGGCCGGGACGTGGAGGACCTGCTGCCGCTCACCCCGCTCCAGGAGGGCATGCTCTTCCACCGGCTGGTCGGCGGACCGGACGACGTGTACGTCGACCAGGCCGCACTGCTGCTGGACGGGGTGACCGACCCCGACGCCCTCGCGGCGGCCTGGCAGCGGGTGACCGACCGCACCCCCGCCCTGCGCACCTCGGTCGTGTGGGAGGACGTGCCGGCACCGCTCCAGATCGTGCACCGGCACGTCACCGTCCCGACGGAGCAGCTGGACTGGCGGGACCTCGACGCGGGGGAGCGGGAGGAGCGGCTGGGCCGGCTGCGCGCCGACGACCTCGCGCGCGGCCTGGACCTCGGCACCGCACCCCTGATGCGGCTGACCCTGGTCCGGCTGCCCGGCGACCGGCTGCACCTGCTGTGGACCTCCCACCACCTGATCCTGGACGGCTGGAGCCTGGCCCAGGTGCTCACCGACGTCTTCGAGGAGTACGCGGCCCTCACCACCGGCGTCGGAACCCCGTCCCCGGTACGCCGGCCGTTCGCCGACTACGTGCGCTGGCTGGCCGGCCAGGACACCGGGGCCGCCCGCGCGCACTGGCGGAGCGTCCTCGCCGGGTTCGCCACCCCGACCCCGCTGCCCGTCGACCGCGCCCGGCGCGCGGGCCACGAGACCCGCTCCGGCCGCGTGCACACCGCCGGCCTGTCCGACGAGGTGTCCGCACGGCTGGCCCGCACCGCCCGGGCGGCCGGACTCACCCTCGGCACGGTGGTGCAGGGCGCCTGGGCGCTGCTGCTGTCCCGCTACGGCGCCGAGCGGGACGTGCTGTTCGGGACCACCGTCTCCGGCCGCCCCGACGACCTGCCCGGCGTCGAGTCGATGGTCGGCATGTTCATCAACACCCTGCCCACCCGGGTCCGCGTGGACGACCGCCGCACCGCCGCCGCCTGGCTGCGGGAGCTGCAGGAGGAGCAGGCCGAGGCGCGGCGGTTCGCCGCGGTGTCCCTCGCCGAGCTGACCTCGTTCAGCGACGTGCCCGCCGGCAGCCCCCTGTTCGACAGCATGGTCGCGTTCGAGAACTACCCCTTCGACCAGGCCCGTTCGGCCGGCACCGGGATCCGCCTCACCGACGTCTCCGCCCGCGACGCCACCAACTACCCCCTCGTGCTGCGGGCCTACCAGGGCGAGCGGTTCGGCTTCGACCTCGGCTACGACCCCGAGCTGTTCGACGCGGCGACGGTACGGTCCCTCGCCGACCGGCTGTGCCTGCTGCTCACCGAGCTGGCCGACGACCCCGACCGGCCCGTGCGCGCCCTGGCGTGGACGACCGCCGAGGAACGGCGGCGGATGCTGGCCGACTGGAACGGCACCGAGGAGGGCAGGCCGGCCGACACCCTGGACGCCCTGTTCGCCGCCCAGGCCGCCCGCACCCCCCACGCCGAGGCCGTCACCTGCGGTGACGACCGGCTCGACTACGCCACCCTGGACGCCCGGGCGGCCCGGCTCGCGCACCGGCTCACCGAACTCGGCGCCGGACCCGAGACGTTCGTGGCCCTCGCGCTGCCCCGCTCCACCGACCTCGTCGTGGCGGTCCTCGCCGTCCTCCGGACCGGCGCCGCCTACCTGCCCGTCGACCCCGCCCTGCCCGCGGAACGCGTCCGGGACCTGCTCGCCGACGCCCGGCCGGTGACCCTCGTGACCACCCGGCGGGCCGCGCCCGACACGGCCGTACCGGTCCTCCCGCTGGACGACCCCGATGTCCGCGCCGACCTGGCCCGGCGCCCGGTCACCGGCCCGGCCCGCCGCGCGCTGCCGGAGAGCCCCGCCTACGCCATCTACACCTCCGGCTCCACCGGCCGGCCCAAGGGCGTCGTCGTCCCGCACGCCAACGTGGTCCGGCTGTTCACCCGCACCCGGCACTGGTTCGGCTTCGGCCCCGACGACGTGTGGACGCTGTTCCACTCCTACGCCTTCGACTTCTCGGTGTGGGAGCTGTGGGGCCCGCTGCTGCACGGCGGCCGGCTGGTGATCGTCCCCGAGGACACCGCCCGCTCCCCGGAGGACTTCCTGCGCCTGCTCGCCGACGAACAGGTCACCGTCCTCAACCAGACCCCCTCCGCCTTCTACCCCCTCATCCGTGCCGACGCCGAACTCCCGGACGTCAGTGGGCGGTTGGCGCTGCGCACGGTGATCTTCGGCGGTGAGGCGCTGGACGTGGCCCGGCTCGCCGACTGGTACGCCCGCCACCCGGACACCGCGCCCCGCCTGGTGAACATGTACGGCATCACCGAGACCACCGTGCACGTCACCCACGCCGCGCTGGACCGCCGGACGGCCCGCGCCGGCACCGCGAGCCCCATCGGCACCGGCATCCCCGACCTGCGGCTCTACGTCCTCGACGACACCCTCCAGCCGGTGCCGCCGGGGGCCGTCGGTGAGCTGTTCGTCGCCGGCGAGGGCCTGGCCCGCGGCTATCTGAACCGGCCGGGGCTCACCGCGACCCGGTTCCCCGCCGACCCGTTCGGCCGGCCCGGCACCCGCATGTACCGCACCGGGGACCGGGCCCGCTGGCGGGCCGACGGCACCCTGGAGTACCTGGGCCGCGCCGACCAGCAGGTCAAGATCCGCGGCTACCGCATCGAACCCGGCGAGATCGAGGCCGCCCTGCACCGCCACCCCGGCGTGGGCGCCGCCACCGTCGGCGTGTACGAGGACACCGCCGGGACCCGCCGGCTCGTCGCCCACGTCGTCGGCACCGGCACCGGCGACCGCGCCGTACCGCCCCCGCCCGCTGCCGAACTCCGCGCCCACCTGGAGGCGTTGCTGCCCGCGCACATGGTGCCGGCCGCCTACGTGCCGATGGCCGCGCTGCCGCTCACCGTCAACGGCAAGCTCGACCGGCGTGCACTGCCCGCGCCCGGCCCCGACGGCTTCGCCGCCGACGGCACGCGGACCCCGCCGCGCACCCCGGCCGAACGGCTGGTCGCCGCCGCGTGGACCGACGTCCTGGACACCGACGAGGTCGGCGCCGACGACGACTTCTTCGCCCTCGGCGGCGACTCCATCCTCGCCGTCCGCGTCACCTCACGGCTGCGCGCCGCCTTCGGCACGGACGTCTCGCCCCGGCTGCTGTTCACCCACCCGACCGTGTCCGCCCTCGCGGCCGCACTGGGCGAGCCCCGCACCGGGAACACCGCCGACGTCATACCGGCCGCCGCCGCGGACGGCCCGGCGCCGCTGTCGTACGCCCAGCAGCGCCTGTGGTTCCTCGACCGGTTCGAGCCGGGCAGCACCGAGTACACCACCCTGTCCGTGCTCCGGCTGCGCGGCCCACTCGACACCGCCGCCCTGCGCACCGCCCTGGACGGCCTGGTCGCCCGGCACGGGGCCCTGCGCACCACGTTCGGCGAACACGACGGCCAGGCACGGCAGTTCGTCCGCCCGGCGCGGCCCGTGGACCTCCCGGTGGACGATCTCCCGGACACCGCCGCCCTCGACGCCCTGCTGGACCGCGAGGCCGCCACCCCCTTCGACCTGGCCACCGGGCCGCTGTTCCGGGCCCGCCTGGCCCGGCTCGGCGACGGCGAACACGTCCTCGTGCTGGCCGCGCACCACATCGTCACCGACGGCTGGTCCACCGGCGTGCTGGCCCGGGACCTGGGCGAGCTGTACGCGGCGGCCCTGGAAGGCCGCCGCCCCGACCTGCCCGGGCTGCCCGTCCGCTACACCGACTACGCCGCCTGGCAGCGCACCCGCGCCGAGCGGGCCGAGGCCGAACTCGCCCACTGGCGCCGGGCCCTGGACGGCGTGACCCCGCTGGAGCTGCCCACCGACCGGCCCCGGCCCGCCGTCCGCACCCGCGAGGGCGCCCTGGTGACCTTCACCCTGCCCGCCGCCCTGACCGAACGGCTGCGCGAACGGGGCCGGGAGGCCGACGCCACCCTCTACATGACCCTGGTCACGGCCTGCCAGGTCCTGCTCGCCCGCTGGGCGGGCCAGGACGACGTCACCGTCGGCACCGTCACCGCGGGCCGCGAACGGCCCGAACTGCACGACGTGGTCGGCATGTTCGTCAACACGCTGGTACTGCGCGCCCGGGTCCGCCCCGACCTGCCGTTCCGGGAGCTGCTGGCCGAGGTGCGCACCACCGTCCTGGAGGCGTTCGCCCACCAGGAGGTGCCCTTCGAACGGGTCGTGGACGCGCTCCAGCCCGAGCGGGACACCAGCCGCACACCGCTGTTCCAGGTCATGGTCGCCCTGCACAACCTCGGCGCTCAGGCGCCCCGGCTGCCCGGCCTGGCGGTGGAGCCGGTGACCCCGCCGGTCCGCACCGCCACCTTCGACCTCGCCTTCGACTTCACCGAGACCGACGGCGGCCTCACCGGCTACCTGGAGTACAACACCGGGCTGTTCGACGCCGGCACCGCCGAGCGCCTCGCCGCCCGGCTGCGGATCCTGCTGGAGGCCGCCGCCGCGGATCCCGGCCAGGCCGTGGGCCGCCTGCCGCTGATGACCGACGCCGAACGGCAGCAGATGCTCCGCCAGGGACAGGGCGCCCGGCTGCCCGAGCCGGACACCACCTTCCCCGCCCTGTTCGAGGCCCAGGCCGCCCGCACCCCGCACCACACCGCCCTCGCGGCCCGCGACACCACCGTGGACTTCGCCGCGCTGAACCAGCGCGCCAACCGGCTCGCCCACCACCTCATCGCCCGGGGCGCCGGCCCCGAGGACGTCGTCGCCGTACGGCTCCCGCGCACCTCCGACCTGATGACGGCACTCCTCGCGGTCCTCAAGTCGGGCGCCACCCTGCTCTGCCTGGACCCGGAACTCCCGCAGGAGCGGCAGGACCTCCTGCTCGCCGACGCCCGCCCGCACACCCTGCTCACCGACCTCGCAGCGGTGCCCTGGGACGAGCTGCCCGCACACGATCCGACGGACGCCGACCGCGTCCGGCCCCTGCTGCCGCGGCACACCGCCTACATCGTCTACACCTCCGGCTCCACCGGCCGCCCCAAGGGCGTCGCCGTCGAACACCGGCAGCTGGTCAACCTGTGCCACGACCACCGCGCGCACCTGCTCGCCCCGCACACCACCGACGGGCGGCGGCTGCGGGCCGCGCTCAGCGCTTCCTTCTCCTTCGACACCTCCTGGGAAGGACCGCTGCTCCTCGCCCTCGGCCACGAGGTCCACCTGATCGACGAGGACGTACGCCTGGACCCGGAGGCGTTCTGCGCCCAGGTCGCCGCAGACCGGCTCGACCTCGTCAACGTCACCCCGTCCTTCCTCCGCGAACTCACCGCCGCCGGCCTGCTCGCCCCCGGCCGCCACCACCCGCGCCTGCTGCTCGTCGGCGGCGAGGCCGTCACCCCCGCCGACTGGCGTGAACTCGTGCGGGCCGACCGGGACCTGAACGTCGCGGTGTACAACATGTACGGGCCCACCGAGTGCACCGTCGACGCCGTCTACGGCCGCTCCACCGACCGGCCCGACCGCCCGGTCATCGGCCGCCCCGGGGGCAACCTGCGCGCCTACGTGCTCGACGGCGCCCTGCGCCCGGTGCCGCCCGGGGTGCCCGGCGAGCTGTACCTGGCCGGGGCCCAGGTGGCCCGCGGCTATCTGCACCGGCCCGGCCTCACCGCCGCCCGCTTCCTCGCCGACCCGTTCGGCGCGCCGGGGGAGCGGATGTACCGCACCGGGGACCGCGCCCGCTGGGACCGGGACGGGCTGCTGGAGTTCCTGGGCCGGGTGGACGAACAGGTCAAGATCCGCGGGTTCCGCATCGAGCCCGGCGAGGTGGAGGCCGCCCTCCTCGGCCACCCGGACGTCGCCGACGCCGCGGTCACCGCACGCGAACACGCCGGCCGGCTGATGCTCGTCGGCTACGTGGTGCCGGCCGGCGAGCGCCTCCCGTCCGCCGACGAGCTGCGCCTCGCGCTGCGCCGCACCCTGCCCGACCACATGGTGCCCACCGCCTTCGTCCCGCTGGCCCGCATCCCGCGCACCACCAGCGGCAAGACCGACCGGCGCGCCCTGCCCGCGCCGCCCGCACAGCCCGACAGCAGCACCCCGTACGTCGCCCCCCGGCCCGGCACGGAGGAACGCCTGGCCGCGATCTGGGCCGAGGTGCTCGGCGTCGAACGGGTCGGCGCGCGCGACAACTTCTTCGCGCTCGGCGGCGACTCCATCCTCAGCATCCAGATCGTCTCCCGCGCCCGGCAGGCCGGCCTCGCCCTCACCACCAAGGACGTCTTCCGCCACCAGACGGTCGCCGAACTCGCCCTGCGGGCGAAGGAGTCCGCCCCGCGCCCGGTCGCCGAACAGGAGACGGGCGAGGCGCCGCTCACCCCGATCCAGCACTGGTACCTGGACGGCCGCGACCCCGCCCGGCCGCTCCGGTTCACCATGACCCAACGCCTCGAACTCGCCCCCGGCACCGACCACCCGGCGCTCGGACAGGCCGTCGGCGCCGTCGTACACCGGCACCCGGCCCTGCGCACCCGTTTCCACCACACCCCCGACGGCTGGCGCCAGGAGGCGCTGCCCGAGGCACCGGACGGCGTCTTCGCCCGCCACGACGTGGCCGGGCTGGACGACACGGCGCTGGAGGCCGCCGTCCAGCGGCTCACGGACGAGGCGCAGGCCGGCCTCGATCCCGTCGCGGGCCGGGTCGTCCGCGTCCTGCTCTTCGACCGGGGCCCGCAGCGGCCGGGACAACTGGTCGTGACCGCCCACCACCTGGTGATCGACGGGGTGTCCTGGCGCATCCTGCTGGCGGACCTGGAGGCCGCCCACCGGGCCGCCGCGGCCGGCCGCCCCGTCGAGCTGCCCGCCCCCGGCACCCCGTACGGCCACTGGGCCGCCCGCCTGGACCGGCACACCCGCTCCGGCGCCCTGGACACCGACCTGCCGTACTGGACGCGCACCGGCGCGGCCCCGGCCGAGCTGCCTGCCGGACGCCCCGGCCCGAACACCCACGGCACCGCCGCCACGCTCACGGTCACGCTGGACGAGCAGACCACCGAGGCCCTGCTGCGGCAGGTCCCGGAGGCCTACCGCACCCAGGTCAACGACGTCCTGCTCAGCGCCCTCGGCCGCACCCTGGCCCGCTGGTGCGGGCGCGACACGGTCCTGGTCGGCGTGGAGGGGCACGGCCGCGAGGACCTGTTCGAGGACGTGGACCTGTCGCGGACCGTCGGCTGGTTCACCGCCGAGTTCCCGCTCGCCCTGCGCGTCGCCCCGGACGCCGGCTGGCACGACACCCTCCGCTCGGTCAAGGAACAGCTGCGCGCGGTGCCGCTGCACGGCCTGAGCCACGGCGCCCTGCGCCACCTGCGGCCCGACAGCCCGCTCACCGGCACCCCGGCTCCCCGGGTCGGCTTCAACTACCACGGCCAGTGGGACACCGGCGGCGCCGACGGCCTGTTCCGCGGCGCCCTGCCCCCTGCCGGCCGGGACACCGACCCGGACGAACCCCGCCCGTACCTGCTGGACATCACCGGAGTGGTCCAGCAGGGCCGGCTCGAACTCGGCTGGACCTACCCGGCGGCGGTCTACGACGAGAGCACGGTCCGCCGGCTCGCCGAGGAGATGCTCGCGGCACTGCGGGACATCACGGCGCACTGCGCCCGGCCCGGCACGGGCGGCCGCACCCCGTCCGACTTCCCCCTCGCCGGCCTCGGCCAGGAGCAGCTGGACCGGCTCGTCGGCACCGGCCGGCACGTCGAGGACGTCCTGCCGCTCACCCCGCTGCAGTCCGGCATGCTCTTCCACGGCCTGGTGGACACCGAGTACGCCTACTTCGACCGTACGGCGGTACGGCTGTCCGGCGTCGCCGACCCGCGCGCCTTCGCCGCCGCCTGGCAGCAGGTCGCCGACCGCACCCCGGCGCTGCGCACCAGCGTCCACTGGCAGGGCCTGCCCCACCCGGTGCAGGTGGTCCACCACCGCGCCGAGCTGCCCGTCACCCACCTCGACTGGCGCGCCCTGACGCCGGCACGGCGCGCGGAGGCCACCGAGCGGCTGCTCGCCGAGGACCGCGCGGCCGGCCTGGACCTCGGCACCGCGCCGCTGACCCGGCTCACCCTGGCCGCCCTGCCCGGCGACGAGGTGCTGCTGCTGTGGTCCACCCACCACATCGTCCTCGACGGCTGGAGCACCGGGCAGCTGCTCACCGAGGTGTGCGAGCGGTACGCCGCCCTGACCGGCGGCCCCGACCCGGCGCCCCCGGTACGCCGGCCCTTCGCGGACTTCCTGCACTGGCTGCGCGAGCAGGACGAGCCGGCGGCCGAACGGCACTGGGCCGAGGCGCTGGCCGGGTTCACCGCCCGCACCCCGCTGCCGTACGACCGCACACCCGCCGAGGCCCACCGCGCCCGCTCCGCCGCCGCCGTCCACCACGAGCTGGACGCGCGGGTCTCCGGTCGGCTCCGGGAGGCCGCCGCCCGCGCCGGGCTCACCGTCAACACCGTGGTCGAGGGTGCCTGGGCGCTGCTGCTGGCCCGCTACAGCGGCCGGGACGACGTGGTGTTCGGCACCACCGTCTCCGGCCGCCCGGCCGAACTGCCCGGCGTCGACGGCATGATCGGCATGTTCATCAACACCGTGCCGGCCCGGGTCCGGATACCCGCCGGACCGGTGCTGCCGTGGCTGCGCGGCCTCCAGGACCGGCAGAGCGACGCCCGCCGCTTCGACTTCCTGGCCCTGCCCCGCATCCAGGCCGTCGGCGAGGTCCCGCCCGGCGAGCCGCTGTTCGACAGCATGGTGGTGTTCGAGAACTACCCCGTGGACGAGTCGGCCACGGCCCGCACGGGCGTCCGGGTCGAGGAGGTGCGCGCCGACGACGCCACCACCTTCCCGTGGTGCCTGCGCGCCCACCTGTCCGAACGGCTCGGCTTCGACCTGGCCTACGACCCCGACCTGTTCGACGCCGGCACCGCCGAACGCGCCGCGGACCGGCTGGCCGCCCTGCTCACCGCCCTGGCCGACGGGTTCGACACCGACCTGGCCGCCCTGGACCTGCTCACCCCGGCCGACCGCGACCTGCTGGCCGACTGGAACACCACCGCCCGCCCGGCCGCCCCGCGCACTCCCGTGGACCTGTTCGCGGAGCGGGCCCGCCGCACCCCGGACGCCCTCGCGGTCCGGGACGGCGACCGCGAGCTGACCTACGGCCAACTGCACGACTGGGCCGGCCGACTGGCCGTACGGCTGGCGGCGGACGGGCTCGCGGCCGAGGACCGGGTGGCGCTGCTGATGGACCGCTCCGCCGAACTCGTCGTCGCCCAGCTCGCGGTGCTCATGGCCGGCGGCGCCTACGTCCCCGTCGACACCCGGGCCCCCGAGGAGCGCCGCCGCACCCTCCTCGCCCAGGCCGGCGTCACCGTCCGGCTCACCGCCGCCGACGTGACCGCCGCCCGCACCGGCACCGGCGAGGGGCGGACCCCGGCCGCCGACCCCGACCGGCTGGCCTACGTGATGTTCACCTCCGGCTCCACCGGCCTGCCCAAGGCGGTCGCGGTACGGCACCGGGACGTGGCCGCGCTCGCCACCGACAGCCGGTTCGCCGACGGCGTCTGCGCCCGGGTGCTGCTGCACTCGCCGGTGGCCTTCGACGCCGCCACCTTCGAGGTGTGGGCCCCGCTCCTCACCGGCGGCTGCGTGGTCGTCGCCCCGGGCGGGACCGTGGACGCGGCCCTGCTGCGCCGGCTCGCCGCCGACGGCGGCCTGACCGCGCTGTGGCTGACCGCGGGCCTGTTCCGGCTGCTCGCGCAGGATGCCCCGGACTGCTTCCGGGGCCTGGAGCAGGTGTGGACCGGCGGCGACGTCGTGCCCGCCCAGGCCGTGCGCCGGGTGCTGGCCGCCTGCCCCGGCCTGACCGTCGTGGACGGCTACGGACCCACCGAGACCACCACCTTCGCCACCTCCTGCGCCCTCACCGACCCGGCCGCCGTGCCCGACACCGTGCCCATCGGCCGCCCCCTGGACGACATGCGGGTGCACGTCCTCGACGCCCGGCTGCGGCCCGTGCCGCCGGGCTGCGCGGGCGAGCTGTACGTGGCCGGCGAGGGCGTCGCCCGCGGCTACCTGGGCCGCCCCGGCGACACCGCGGCCCGCTTCCTCGCCGACCCCTACGGCCCGCCCGGCGCCCGCATGTACCGCACCGGCGACCTGGCCCGGCGGCGGCCGGACGGCACCGTCGAGTTCCTGGGCCGCGCCGACGACCAGGTGAAGATCCGCGGCTTCCGGGTCGAGCCCGGCGAGGTCGAGGCAGCCCTCGCCGCCCACCCGGACGTCGTCGACGTGGCCGTGCTGGCCCGCGAGGACCGGCCGGGCGCCAAACGGCTCGTGGCCTACGTCGTCGGAGCGGCCGGACAGGACGGCGAGGACCTGCGGGCCTTCGCCGCCCGCACCCTGCCCGACTACCTCGTCCCCACCGCCGTCGTCCCGCTCGACGCCCTCCCGCTCAGCCCCAACGGCAAGGTCGACCGGGCCGCCCTGCCCGCACCGGAGGCCCTGCCGGGACGCACCCGGGTCGAGCCCCGCACCGAGGCCGAGCGCCGCACGGCCGCCGTCTTCGGCGAGGTGCTGGGCAGCGAACCGCCCGGCGTGGAGGACGACTTCTTCCAGCTCGGCGGCGACTCGATCCTCAGCATCCGGCTCGCCTCCCGGCTCGCCGAGGCCTTCGACACCGACCTCACCCCGCGGGCGGTGTTCACCCACCCCACGCCGGCCGGACTCGCCCGGCTGCTCGGCGCACGGCAGGGCACCGGCCGGGCCGCCATCGCCCCGGTCGCCGGGGAGGGGGCCGCGCCGATGTCGTACGCCCAGCAACGCCTTTGGTTCCTGGAGGAGTTCGCACCCGGCGGCGCCGAGTACGTCACCGCGCTCGCCCTCCGGCTGCGCGGCACCCTGGACATCCGCGCCCTGCGCGCCGCCCTCGGCGCCCTCGTGGCCCGGCACGAGTCGCTGCGCACCACCTTCGACAGCGTCGACGGGCACGGCGTCCAGCTCGTCCACCCGCCGCAGGAGGTCCCGCTGCCCGTGCGCGACCTGTCCCGACCGGCGGCAGACGACCGGGAGCAGGCGCTGCGGAGCCTGCTCGCCGAGGAACGCTCCCGCCCCTTCGACCTGCGCGAGGGGCCGCTGCTGCGCACCGGTCTCGTCCGGCTGGCCGAGGACGAGCACGTGCTCACCCTCACCCTGCACCACATCGTCACCGACGGCTGGTCCACCTCCGTCCTGCTCGGCGACCTCGCCCACTTCTACCGAGCCGAACTGGGCGTCGCGGACGGCGCGTTGCCGCCGCTGCCGGTCCGGTACGCCGACTACGCGCACTGGCAGCGCAGCGCCGGGGACACCGGTGCGGAGGAGCACCTCGCCTACTGGAAACGGCACCTGGCCGACACCGCACCGCTGGACCTGCCCACCGACCGGCCCCGGCCGCCGGTGCGCACCAGCGCCGGCGCGACCACCCGGCTGACGGTGCCCGCCCGGACCGTACAGGGGCTGACCCGGCTCGCCCGGGAGCACGGGACCACCCTGTTCACCACGCTCGTCGCCGCCGCGCAGGCCTACCTCGCCCGGCTCTCCGGCGCCGAGGACATCACCGTCGGCACCGTCACCTCCGGCCGCGACCGGCCCGAGACGCAAGGCCTCGTCGGGTTCTTCGTCAACACCCTGGTGCTGCGCTCCCGGGCCGGTGCCGGGCAGCCCTTCACCGGGTTCCTCACCGACGTACGGCAGACCGTCCTCGACGCCTTCGCCCACCAGGACGTGCCGTTCGAACGGGTCGTGGACGAGGTGCAGCCGGTCCGCGACACCAGCCGCAGCCCCCTCTTCCAGGTCATGGTCGTCCTGCAGAACACCCCGGCCGCCGGACTCGACCTGCCCGGGCTGGACGTCACCGACGTCGAACCGGAGTCGGAGCAGGCCGCGTTCGACCTCACCCTGGAGTTCGCCGAGACCGGCTCCGGAGCGCTGCACGGCCTGCTCACCTACAACACCGACCTGTTCGACCCGGCCACCGCCGAACGGATGGCCGCCCAGCTCGGCACCCTGCTGCACGCCGTCGCCGAGGACCCCGGCCGCCCGCTCGGCGCCCTCCCGCTGACCTCCGCCGACGAGCTGAAGACGCTGCTGGACCAGGGCCGGGGCACCTTCCGCCCCGTACCCGAGTCCACCCTGCCCGCCCTGTTCGAACGGCAGGCCGCCCGCACCCCGGACGCGCCGGCACTGGTCGACGGCGACCGGGAACTGACCTACGCGGAGGTGGACCGGGCCGCCAACCGGCTCGCCCACCGGCTCCTGCGGGACGGTGTCGGGCCGGAGCGGGTGGTGGCGCTGGCGCTGCCCCGCTCGGCGGCGGCCGTCGTGGCCCAGCTCGCGGTCGCCAAGGCCGGCGGCGCCTTCCTGCCCGTCGACCCCGACTACCCGCCGCAGCGACGGGAGTTCATGATCCGGGACGCGGGAGCCCACCTCGTCCTCGGCGACCCCGCCGAGGTCTGGGCCGCCGACGGGCCGCAGACGGCACCCACCGACACCGACCGCCCCACCCCGCTCGGCCCCGCCCACCCCGCCTACGTCATCTACACCTCCGGCTCCACCGGCACCCCCAAGGGCGTGGCGGTCACCCACCAGGGCCTCGCCTCCTTCGCCGCGGCAGCCGCCGAGCAGTACGCGGCCGGCCCCGGCGACCGGGTGCTGCAGTTCGCCTCGCCCAGCTTCGACGCCTCCGTGCTGGAGCTGTGCGTCTCCCTGCTGAGCGGGGCCGCGCTGGTCACCGGCGAGGAGGGCCCGCTGGTCGGGGAGCGGCTGGCGGAGGTGCTCGCCGAGCGGCGCGTCAGCCACGCCCTGATCCCGCCGGCCGCGCTGGCCACCGTACCGGCGCAGACCGCCGCCGCCCTGCCCGCCCTGCGCACGCTCATCGTGGGCGCCGAGGCCTGCCCGGCCGACCTGGTCGACACCTGGGCCCCCGGCCGCCGGATGATCAACTCCTACGGGCCCACCGAGGCCACCGTGGTCGCCACCTGGACCGGCCCGCTGACCCCCGGCACCGGCGCCCCGTCCATCGGCCGCCCCGCCGGCACCACCCGCGTCCGCGTGCTCGACGCCGCCCTGCGTCCCGTACCGCCCGGCGTGACCGGCGAGCTGTACCTCGCCGGTCCCGGACTCGCGCGCGGCTACCTGGGCCGGCCGGGGCTCACCGCCCAGCGGTTCGTCGCCGACCCGTTCGGCGCGCCGGGGGAGCGGATGTACCGCACCGGGGACCTGGTCCGCTGGACCGCCGACGGCCGGCTCCGCTTCGCCGGACGCGCCGACGACCAGGTCAAGCTGCGCGGCTTCCGCATCGAACCCGGCGAGATCGAGAGCGCGTTGCGGCGCAGCCCCCTGGTGCGGGACGCGGTCGTCGTCGTCCGCGCGGAGGAGGGGCCGGGCGCACCGGCCCGGCTCGTCGCCTACGTCGTCCCGGCCGAGCCGTCCGCCGCCGGGCTGCCCGTCGGCGAACTGCGCCTGCACCTGGCCGGGTCGCTGCCCCCGCACATGGTGCCGTCCGTCTTCGTCCCGCTCGACCGGCTGCCGCTCACCCCGAACGGCAAGACCGACCGGCGGGCCCTGCCCGCACCCGGGCCGGTGCGGTCCGCCGACGGCCCGCGGACCGCGCCGCGCACCGACACCGAACGCCGGATCGCCCGCATCTGGGCCGATGTGCTGGGCATCGAGGAGGTCGGCGCCGACGACAACTTCTTCGCGCTCGGCGGCGACTCCATCCTGACCATGCAGGTCGTCTCGCGGCTGCGCCGCGACGGCCTGCACGTGGCCACCCGCGACCTGTTCACGCACCAGACCGTCGCCGAACTCGCCGGCGTGGTCCGCACCGCGCCCCGCCGGTCCGACGACGGCCCGGTGACCGGCGAGGTGCCGCTCACCCCGATCCAGTCGTGGTTCCTCACCACACCGCGCGCCGCCCACCACCACTTCAACCAGTCGGCGCTGCTGGAACTCGACGGCACCCCCGACCCGCAGGCCCTGCGCGCCGCCCTCGACGCGCTGCTGGAGCACCACGACGCGCTGCGCATGCGGTTCACCCGGGAGGCCGACGGCTGGCGGCAGTTCAACCCGCCGCCCGCCGCCGGCCACGACCTCCTCGTCCGGTACGACCTGACCGGGCTGTCCGCCGATGAGGCCGACGCGGCCAGGGCGAAGGCCGCCGACGAACTGCACGCCGGTTTCGACCTGGCCCGCGGACCGCAACTGCGCGCGGCCCTGTTCACCGGTGACCCCGGCCGGCCCGCGTTCCTCCTCCTCGTCGCCCACCACCTGGTGGTGGACGCGGTCTCCTGGCGCATCCTGCGCGACGACCTGGAGACCGCCTACCGGCAGGCCCTCCAGGGCGACCCGGTCACCCTGGGCGAGCGCGGCACCAGCTTCCGGGACTGGGCCCGCGGCCTCGCCGCGCACGTCGCCGGGGGCGGCCTCGACCACGAACTGCCGTACTGGGAACAGGCGGTGGACACCGAGGACGTACCGGCCCCGGCACCCGGCGCGGGACCGGCCGCCACGGTGAGCGTGGAACTCGGCGAGGACGACACCACCGCCCTGCTGCGGTCCGCGCCCACCGCCTACCGCACCCGGGTCAACGACGTGCTGCTCGCCGCCCTCGCCCTGGCACTGGCCCGCTGGACCGGACGCGACCGGGTCCGCCTGGACCTGGAGGGCCACGGCCGCGAGGACCTGCTCGACGGCGTCGACCTCTCCCGCACCGTCGGCTGGTTCACCACCGTGTACCCGGTCGCCGTCCAGGTGCCCGACCCCGGCGACCTCGGCCCGGACCGCGACTGGCGTTCCCTGGTGAAGTCGGTGCGCCGCCAGCTGCGCGCCGTACCCGGCAACGGCATCGGCTTCGGCGCGCTGCGCACCTTCGGCCCGCCCGAGGTCCGCGAACGCCTCGGCGGCGCCGCGCACAGCCAGGTGGTGTTCAACTACCTCGGCCAGTGGGACGCCCGCCCCGACAGCGCCGACGGCGGCCTGGTCCGCGCCGAACACGGCTCCTTCGGGCAGGACCACGACCCCCGCGACCCAGGCTCGCACCCGGTGGAGGTGGTCGGCGCCGTGCAGCACGGCCGGCTCGCCTTCACCTGGCACCACCGGCCCGGCGTCCACGACACCGCGACCGTGCGCCGGGTGGCCGAGGAGTTCGCCGAAGCCCTGCGCCACCTCGCCCGGCACGCCCGGGGCGGCCGGTGACGACCGGACGGCCCGGACCCCGCTCACCACCGCGGGCCCCACCGATCACCGCCCACCCGAACCGGACGACGAAGGGACCCGACATGGACGAGAACACCCGCTACCAGGTGCTGCGCAACGACGAGGAGCAGTACTCCCTCTGGCCCGTCGACATCGAGGTGCCCGCCGGCTGGCAGCCGGTCGGCAAGGAGGGCACCGAGGCCGAGTGCTCCGCCTACGTCGACGAGGTCTGGACCGACATGCGGCCCAGGAGCCTGCGCGAGCGCATGGAGAACGCCGGCGCCTGACCGCCACACACCCGCCGGGCCGGCCTCGCACAAGGCCGGCCCGGCACCCGAACCACCCCCACGTGCCGCCGTCCCGGCGCCCCACCGCCCTCGGCCCCCACCGCACCACGCCACTTCCGAGGAGCCGCCATGACCCCCGTCCTGCGCACCGAACGCCTGGAGTTCCTGCCCTACCGGCCCGAGCACGAGGACGCCTTCGTCGCGCTGCTGCGCGACGCGGAGGTGTGCCGCTGGATGGGCCAGGACCTCGTGCCCGAACCGGAGATCCGCGCCCTCTTCCAGGCCATCCTCACCGACGTCTACCCCTCGCGCCGCTTCGACGTGTGGGGCCTGTGGCACGCGGGCGGCTACGTCGGACACGCCGAGGTGAAACCGACCGGCAACGTCGACGGCCACGAACTCGTCACCGCGCTCGCCCCCGCCTACTGGGGCCACGGCCTGGGCGGCGAGGCCGTCCGCGGCCTGCTGCGCCACGCCGCCGACAACCTCGGCCTCACCGAGGCCTACGGCATGGTCGGCGCCGGGAACACCGCCAGTCTGAGCATGTGCCGCCGGCTCGGCTTCCGCCACGTCCGCGACATCGTCGCCGACGACGGCACGGTGACGAAGCTGCTGGTCATCCCCACGGGGCTGGGTGCGGCACCGGACGGGACGGCAGAGGTCGCGGACGGTGCCGGCGGGGCCGTCCGGCGTGAGGAGGCCGTATGACGCGGGCCTCGGTCAGCGAGGGGGCCGCCGGGGCCGCGGACGGCGAGCGGACGGGCAGCCTGTGGCGGAACCGGGACTTCACCCTGCTGTGGGCCGGGCAGTGCCTGTCCGATCTGGGCGGTGCCATGGTGGACCTCGCGCTGCCGCTGCTGGTGCTGCAGCAGACCGGATCGCCGGCCCGGGCCGGACTGGTCGGCACCGTCGGGCTGGTCACCGCCCTGGTGTGCCGGCTGCCGGCCGGGGTCCTCGCCGACCGTGCCGACCGGCGCCGGCTGATGATCGCCTGCGACGCGCTGCGGCTCGCCGGGTACGCCCTGCTGGGCTGGGCGGTCGTCACCGGCAGGGCCGGCCTGCCCGTGATCCTCGCGGTGGTGGTCGTCGGCTCCGCCGCCACGGCCGTCTTCAGCACCGCCGAGCACGCGAGCGTGCGCAACCTGGTCCGCCCGGACCAGCTGACCTCCGCCGTCGCCCGCAACGAGGCGCGGACCTACGGCGTCTCACTGGCCGGCCCGCCACTGGGCGGCCTGCTGTTCGGGCTCGGCCGGGCCCTGCCCTTCCTCGGCAACGCGCTCAGCTTCCTGCTCTCCCTGGTGGCCGTCTGCCGTATCCGCAGCCCCCTCCAGCAGCCCCGGCGCGAGGCCGCCCCGCCCGTCGGCGCGTCCACCGTGCAGGGCCTGCGCTTCCTGCTGGGGCACCCGTTCCTGCGCGCCCTGCTGGTGATCGCCGCTCCGCTGAACATGGCCTTCACCGGCATGATCTTCGCGATGACCCTCGCGCTGCGCCGGGCCGGCGTGTCCCCGGCCGTGGTCGGACTCGCCGGCACGATCTTCGCGCTCGGCGGTCTCCTCGGCGCCCTCGCCGCCCCGGCCCTCCAGCGGCGGCTGCGGCTGCCCGTCCTGATCACGCTGCTGTGCTGGACGACCGCCGCGCTGATGACGGTCGGCGCGCTGCTGGCCGGCACGCTGGCGGCCGCCGTACCGCTGGCCGCCGCCGTGTTCCTCGGGCCCACGGCGAACGCCGCCCTCTTCGCCCACCAGGCCGCCGTCACCCCCGACCACCTCCAGGGACGCGTGGTCGGCGGCGTCCTGCTCGCCGCCGGCTCGGCCGCCGCGCTCGCCCCCGCCCTGGCCGGCGCGCTGCTGGCCCGCTGGAGCCCGGTCCCGGCCACACTCGTCTTCCCCGCCCTGGTCACGGCCGCCGCACTGACGGCCACCCTGAGCAAGGGCATCCGGACCATGTCCACCTAGGCCGTGTCCGCAAAGTCCCTCCTGCCCCGCGACGCCTGGCACGCACTCTCGCCGCACCGGGCGCAGACCCAAGTACGTCCAGTACGAGGGACTGCACCCGGCACGCCGAGAGCACGCACCAGACGCCGCGCGGTCGTCGGCCCGCGGTCACAGGGGCTGCGCAGGCGGCTCATACGCGCTGTAATGGCGAGGTGGTGAGTGAGGGCGCTGCGGTCAGCGGGACGAGAACGGCGCCGGAGCGTGTCGAGGTCGCCCTCGCCTCGCTGACGGCGTCCCCGGACACCCCCGACCGGCTCCGCCGCCTCCTCGAACAGGCGCTCGTGTTCGCCGGTGCGTCCTTCGCCGGGGTGTACACGCCCGGCGAGGATCCCGCCCAGCTCTGCCTGACCGAGTCGGCGGGCCTGCCCCGCACCCTGTACGGCCTGCGCGACTGCTACCCGGTCACCGGTGGCTCCCCGGTCGCCGAGGCGCACCGCACCGGACGCCCGCGGTGGCTGGACCCCGCCGAACTGGCCGGCTGCCCGGACGCGCGCCGCACCCCGTCCCCGGACTTCTCCATGGCCGTCCTGCCGCTCCGCCCGGCGGGCGCCGGCTGCCTGGTCGCGGTCGGCGAGCACCCCGGCGGCTTCGGCAGCGACGACCGGGCCTGCCTGGAGCTGATCGCCGGCGCGGTCGCCGTCCCCGCGCCGGCCGCCGCGGGCGAGACCGGCGAGCTGCCGGAGGACGCCTTCAGCCTGGCCATGGACACCGGCCGGGTCGAGGTCGGCGAGGCCATCCTGCGGCTGTTCGGGATCGACCGGGACGACTTCGACGGCCGGGTGGAGACCCTGCTCGGCCGCGCGGTGCCCGAGGACCTGCCCGCCCTGATGTCCGTGGTCGAGGCCGACCACATGTCCATCGGCGACCGCGAGCTGGAGTTCCGCATCCTGCAGTCCGCCGGACCGCCCAAGTGGCTGCGGCTGCGCGGCCGGCTGCTGCCCGGCGGGGAGGGCCGCACCGCCCGGCTGGTCGGCACCGTCGCCGACGCCTCCACGCTGCGCTCCGACGTCACCGACGTGGCGCGGGTGCAGCGCCTGGCCGCCGCCCTCGCCATGGCCGGCACCGTCAAGGACGTCGGCCAGGCCGTCGTGGCCGCCGTGCGGGAGCCGCTGCAGGCCGACCGGATCGCGCTGGCCGAACTGGAGAACGACCGGCTGGTCGTCACCGTCCTCGACCCGCCCGAACCCGAGGCCTGGCCCGAGGTGTGGCGCAGCGAGTGGCGCACCGAGTGGCCCGACGCGCCGGTGCGCGCCATGCCCACCCTGGCCGCCGCGCTGCGCGAGGGCCGGGCCCGGATCTGGCCCGCCGGCAGCCCCCTGGAGCCCGCCCTCGCCGAGGTCGGCCCGGGCGGCCTGGCCGTGCTGCCGCTGCCCGCCGGCAGCCGCATGGCCGGCGCCTGTCTGGTCGGCTGGGACCGCCCGCACGAGTTCGCCCCCGACGAGCGCGCCCTGCTCACCGCCTGCGCCGGCCTCGCCGGCCAGGCCCTGCTGCGCGCCCACGCCTTCGATGCCGAGCACGAACTCGTCGGCATGCTCCAGCGCACCCTGCTGCCCCGCCGCCTGCCCAAGCTGCCCGGCGCGGTCGCCGTCGCCCGCTACCTGCCCACCACCGCGGGCCTGGAGGTCGGCGGCGACTGGTACGACGTGATCCCGCTCGCCGACAACCACGTCGCCCTCGTCATCGGCGACGTCCAGGGGCACAACGCGGGCGCCGCCACCCTGATGGGCCAGATGCGCACCGCGCTGCGCGCCTACGCCGCCGAGGGCCACACCCCGGACGTGGTCGTCGCGCACGCCAACCGGCTGCTGCTGGATATGGAGACCGACCTCTTCGCCACCTGCGCCTACGTCGACGTCGACATCGAACAGGGCACCGCCTGGTGCGTGCGCGCCGGACACCTGCAGCCGGTGCTGCGTCACCCGGACGGCACGGCGGAGATCGTGCAGGCCGAGGGCGGTCCGCCGCTCGGCGTGCTCGCCCAGGCCGAGTTCCCGATGACCCCGCTGCGGCTCCAGCCCGGCACCGTCCTCGCGCTGACCACCGACGGACTGGTGGAGCATCCCGGCGTCGACCTGGACGCCGGCATGGACCGGATGGCCCGCCGGCTGTCCGCCGCCGACCCGGCCCACCTCGGCCTGGTCGCCGACGCCCTGCTCTCCGGCGCCCACCGCGGCGACGACGTGGCGCTGCTGCTGGTGCGCTACGACGGGATGGCCGTACGGCCGCTGCGGGAGAGCTGGACGGTGTGGCGGGTGCCCGAGGCGGTCCGGCACGCCCGCCGTTTCACCCGGCGCACCCTGCGCGCCTGGGGCGTGTCCCCGGACACGCTCGACACGGCCCTGCTGGTCGTCTCCGAACTCGTCACCAACGCCCTGGTGCACACCGGCGGGCAGGTCCGGCTCGACCTCAGCCTGGTCAACCACCGGCTGCGGCTCGCCGTGGCCGACACCTCCCCGCGCAGCCCGGTGAAGCCCACCAGCATCGGCTGGGAGGCCACCGGCGGCCGGGGCATCCTGCTGGTGGAGGCCGTGTCGGATGCCTGGGGGACGGTCCCGGTCAGCGGCGGCAAACAGGTCTGGGCGGACCTCGTCCCCGACGGCTGACCCCCACTCGGGTGCCCGGGAACGCCGTTCAGACAGGCTGGGGAGGCGTGCTCCGGCCCTCGTGCCTAGGGTCGGTTGATGTGGCACACACCTTCGAAGAACTCGTGCAGAAGCAGCGTGCGGCCGCAGCGGCCCACACCATGGTCGAGGAACTGCGCGACGCCTACGGCCCGCCGGCCGAGCGGCGGATGACGGGCGCCCAGTCGGGCACCTACGAGACCGCCCTGCGCGCCTGGCGGGACCTGGCCCGCGATGTGCAGACCGCGGTGAGCGAGTACGCCAAGGAGACCGGCCGGCCGCGCCGCGAGGTCGAAGCCGAGGTGGAACGGGCGGCCGCGGCCCAGGACGACCGGTGAAGGGCGGCGGCGCCCGCCGCGCCGAGCGCGCCGCCACGGCCCTGGACGCGCGGCTGCCGCTCACCGAGGGCGGTTCGCTGCTGCGCAAGGCGTTCCCGGAGCACTGGTCCTTCCTGCTGGGCGAACTCGCCCTGTACAGCCTGGTGGTGCTGATCCTGACCGGGGTGTGGCTCACCCTGTTCTTCGAGCCGGAGATGCGCGAGGTCGTGTACGCGGGGTCCTACGTGCCGCTGCGCGGGGTGCGCATGTCGGCCGCCTTCGACTCCACCCTGCGCATCAGCTTCGACGTGCGCGGCGGCCTGCTGATGCGGCAGACCCACCACTGGGCGGCGCTGGTCTTCGTCGCCGCGATCGGCCTGCACATGCTGCGGATCTTCTTCACCGGAGCGTTCCGCCGGCCCCGCGAGCTGAACTGGGTGATCGGGCTGACCCTGTTCGTGGCCTCCCTCGCCGAGGGCTTCGCCGGCTACTCGCTCCCCGACGACCTGCTCTCCGGCACCGGGCTGCGCATCGCCCAGGGCATCATGCTGTCCCTGCCGGTGGTCGGCACCTACGTGGCCTTCTTCGCGGTCGGCGGCCAGTACCCGGGCCACGACATCATCACCCGGCTGTACCCGCTGCACATCCTGCTGCTGCCCGGCCTGCTCATCGGCCTGGTCACCGTGCACCTGATCCTGGTGTTCCACCTCAAACACACCCAGTGGCGCGGCCCCGGCCACTCCCGTCGCAACGCCGTCGGCAAGCCGATGTACCCGCAGTTCTCCGCCACCTCCGCGGGCCTGTCCCTCACCGTCTTCGGCGTCCTGGCGCTGCTCGCCGGCCTCGCCCAGGTCAACCCGGTCTGGAAGTACGGCCCCTACCGCCCCGACCAGGTCTCCACCGCCTCCCAGCCCGACTGGTACGTCGGCTTCCTCGAGGGCGCGCTGCGGCTGGTGCCCCCCTGGGAGACGAACGTCGCCGGGCACACGTTCATGTGGAACGTGCTGCTGCCGGCCGTCGTCCTGCCCGCCCTGCTGTTCGCCGTGCTCTACGCCTACCCGTTCGTGGAGCAGCGCCTGACCGGGGAGTGGCGGCACGAGCAGCACCTGTGCGACCGGCCGCGTGAGCGCCCCGTCCGCACCGGCCTCGGCGTGGCGGGCACGGTGTTCTACGGCGTGCTGGTGATCGCCGGCGGCAACGACGTCATCGCCCAGACCTTCCGCGTCTCCGTCAACGGCATCACCTGGGTGCTGCGCATCGGACTGGTCGTGGCGCCCGTCCTGGCGTTCCTGGTGACCCGGTGGCTGTGCCGGGCCCTGACCGCGGCGGAGCGGGAGCGGCTCGACGAGGGGGTGCCGACCGGCGAGATCCGGCAGACCGTCAGCGGCGGCTACGACTCCGGCCACGAGCCCGTCACGTCGTTCCGGCCGGGCGCCCCGCGCCGGTCCCTCACCGGTGCGCGTACTGGAACACCATCCCGCAGACCCCGCGAGCCAGGATCCCCAGACCGATGAGGAACAGCCACAACCCGAAGACCACACCGCTCGCGGTCACCGCGAAACCGAGCGCGGTGACGATCGGCCAGCCGCTCTCGTCGGGGAAGAACGCCACCGGTCCGGCCGCGTCCACCACCTCGGCCTCCGTGCGGTCCTGCGCGCGGCTGCCCCGGCGCCGGTACTGGATCAGGCAGAAGAAGGCGACCAGCGCCGCCATCGCGCACGCCACGACCAGCACGACCGTGCCGGTCTCGTCCTGCGACCACACCCCGTACAGGGCGGCGGAACCGCCGAAGAAGCACGCCACCCCGCCGAACAGCCACGCCTCCGTCTTCACCGGACCCGCTCCTCTCCGGGCGGCTGCTCGATCTCCGGGTGGTGCAGGTCGAAGGCGGGTGACTCGGAGCGGATGCGCGGCAGCGCCACGAAGTTGTGCCGCGGGGGCGGACACGCCGTCGCCCACTCCAGGCCGCGTCCCCACCCCCAGGGATCGTCCAGGGTGACCCGCTCGCCCCGGACGGCCGTGCGCCAGACGTTGTACAGGAACGGCAGCGTGGAGACGCCCAGCAGCAACGCGCCCAGAGAGGACAGGGTGTTCAGCAGGGTGAAGCCGTCCGCCGGGAGGTAGTCCGCGTACCGGCGGGGCATCCCCTGCTCGCCGAGCCAGTGCTGCACCAGGAAGGTCAGCTGGAACCCCGGGAACAGCAGCCAGAAATGGATCTTGCCGAGCCGTTCGTCCAGCATCTTGCCGGTGAACTTCGGCCACCAGAAGTAGAAGCCGGCGAACATCGCGAACACCACCGTGCCGAACAGCACGTAGTGCAGGTGCGCCACGATGAAGTAGCTGTCGGTGAGGTGGAAGTCCAGGGGCGGCGAGGCGATCAGCACCCCGCTCAGCCCGCCCAGCAGGAAGGACACCAGGAAGCCCATCGACCACAGCATCGGCGTCTCGAACGAGACCGACCCGTTGACCATGGTCCCGATCCACGCGAAGAACTTGATGCCCGTGGGCACCGCGATCAGGAACGACATGATGGAGAAGAACGGCAGCAGCACCGCCCCGGTGGCGAACATGTGGTGAGCCCACACCACCGCGGACAGCATGGTGATCGAGGTCGTCGCCCCGATCATCGGCACGTACCCGAACAGCGGCTTGCGGGAGAACACCGGGATGATCTCGGAGATGATCCCGAAGAACGGCAGTGCCACGATGTAGACCTCGGGGTGCCCGAAGAACCAGAACAGGTGCTGCCACAGCAGCGCCCCTCCGTTCGACGCGTCGAAGACGTGCGCACCGAACTTGCGGTCCGCCTCCAGTGCCAGCAGCGCGGCGGTGAGCACCGGGAACGCGGGCAGGATCAGGATCGAGGTGAACAGTACGTTCCAGGTGAACATGGGCATCCGGAACATCGTCAGACCCGGGGCGCGCAGGGTCAGGATCGTGGTGATGAAGTTGACCGCGGTCAGGGTCGTGGACACCCCGCTCACCACCAGGCCCATCGCCCACAGGTCGCCGCCCGCGCCGGGGGAGAAGTAGGCGCTGTTCAGCGGCGCGTACGCGAACCAGCCGAACGCGGCCGCCCCGTCCGGCACCAGGAACCCCGACACCACCATCAGCCCGCCGAACAGGTACATCCAGTACGACAGGGCGTTCAGCCGGGGCAGGGCCAGATCCGGGGCGCCGATCTGCAGCGGCATCACCGCGTTCGCGAACCCGGCGAACATCGGGGTCGCGAACAGCAGCATCATGATCGTGCCGTGGATGGTGACGAACTCGTCGTAGCCCTGCTTGCTCAGCAACTGCAGCCCCGGCCGGGCGAGTTCGGCGCGCATGCCCAGCGCCAGCAGTCCGGCCAGCAGGAAGAAGCAGAACGCCGTGACCATGTAGAGCCGGCCGATCACCTTGTGGTCGGTCGTGGTGGCCCAGCGCAGCAGCGCGCGGCCGGGGCGCGGGGCGGGGGCCGTGTAACGCGTGACGATCTCGAACGTTTCCGGCACATCTGGCAGATCGGTCATCCCGGGCGAGGTTACTCGCGGTGACCGAGGGGCCGGTCACGCCACGCCCTGCACACATCCGGTCGTATCCGCCGCCCGGGCGGGTACCCGACGGTCATGAACTCTGCCATGTACCAAGCGGCCACCGGCGCTCAGGTGTTCGGATACGTCCTGATCCTGCTCGCCGGGCTGGCCTGCGTCGCGGGACTGATCTACGCCTTCCGGCTGGGCGCCAAGGTGCGGGACAGGGAGCCGGCGCCGCCGCGCCCCGAGGAGCAGCCCAGGCTGCCGGCGTCCGGGCCGGTCCGCGAGACACGTGAGGTCCGTGAGCCCGACGAGGTGCCGCGCGCGGCCGACGACGGCGAGCGCCTGACCCCCCACCAGCTCGGCAACGTCCGCAGCAAGCGCGCCGACGACCAGAGCCGTCCCCGCTGGTCGCCCGGTTCCAGCGGGTCCTTCGGCGGGGGCGGCGGCGGCCGGACCTGAACCGCCGCGGACCGGGCCCGTGTTTGCGGGCCCGGCCGCCAGGGGACCCGGTCGGGCACAGACGCACAGCCCCGGGCCCCGGCGGGCCCGGCGAACGGCCCCGCAGCGAGCGGGGCGCAGAAGGAAGATGAACGACGTGACCGCGCATGCCAGCGAGAAACCGGCCATACCCGACGCGGAGACCGGCTGGGCCGCCGCCCACCGCCTGCGGAACCGGGGAGTGCGCACCTGCGTGCCGGCCGTCCTGGACCGCGCCTCGGCGCAGCGGCAGGGCCCGGACGCGGAGGACAACATCGTGCGCGGCGAGGACTGACCCCTGCGCTCAGACGCGGGTCTTGGCGAGCAGCTCCAGGATCTCCGCGGTCGTGCCCGTCTCGCCGAGCCGCGGGAAGATCCGCTCGACGCTGTTGACGTGTGCCTCGGCGTCGGCGTCGGCCATGGCGTCCGTGGCGAGCGTGACGTGGTAGCCGTGCGCGTAGGCGTCGCGGGCGGTGGACTCCACGCCGATGCTGGTCGCGATCCCGGTCAGCACGATCTGCGTGACGCCCCGGCGGCGCAGCTGGAGGTCCAGGTCGGTGCCGTGGAAGGCGCTCCAGTTGTGCTTGGTGACCCGGATGTCACCGGCGTGCCCGGACAGTTCGTCGACGACGACGTCCCAGCCCTCGGGGAAGGCGAGCCCGCGCGGCCCCCGCTCGGTGCGGCCGGGTACGGCGTCCGCCCCGTCGGGCGCGAAGGAGACCCGGACCAGGACCACGGGCAGCCCGTGGGAGCGGAAGGCGTCGGCGAGTCCGGCCGCGCGGGCGACGACGTCGGGGCCCGGGTACGGCTGGGTGGGCATGGCGACGATGCCGTGCTGGAGGTCGATCGCGACGAGCGCGGTGCGGGGGTCGAGCGTGGTGAGCGACATGGGTCGGTCGGACCTTTCGGAAAGATCAGAGAACTCGGGAATCTTCGGGACCGCGCGGACCGCGGGGGTGTGCCGGCCGAGGGAACGGCAGGGCGGTGCGCCTCGGTGTCACGGCCGGGACAGCCGGTCCATCAGCTCCAGCGCCGCGAGGACCGTCTGCCGCTCCTGCTCGGTGTAGCGGTCCTGGAAGGCGCGGGCCAGCCACTCCTCACGGACCTGCCGGTTGCCCTCGATGCGGGCCCGGCCGCCGTCGGTCAGCGTGACCAGCTGGCGGCGGCCGTCGTCGGGGTCGGGGGCGCGGCGGATCAGCCCGTGCTGCTCCAGGGCGGCCAGCGTGGTCGCCATGGACTGCGGGCGCACCCCCTCGGCGGCGGCGAGCGCGCTGGCCGTGGCCGCGCCGTGCTTGCCGACCAGGGTGAGCGCCGACTCCTGCGACGGGCTGAGGTCGGCGTCCTGCGCCACCTCGCGGATGCGGCGCCGCAGCCTGCTGAAGACCACGCGCAGATCGCGGGCGGCGCGGGCGGCGGAGTCGGAGATGTCGGCCATGCCGCCAGACTAGGGCCGACAGTCGAAACTGTCCAGTCTGGACTGTTCAGTTTTGGCTGTCGGTCTGCCGGGGTACTCGCGGCCCCGGACGACGCAGCACGGCGGTGAACCCGACTGAGCTAGAGGAGCGCAGATGACCCCTCCGGACAGGTCCGGCCTGGAGGCGGCACTCCGGGACGAGGTGGACGGCGAAGTCCGCTTCGACGCCGGCAGCCGCGGCGCCTACGCCACGGACGGTTCGAACTACCGGCAGGTCCCGCTGGGTGTCGTCGTGCCCCGCACCGTGGAGGCGGGCGCCCGCGCGGTGTCGGTGTGCGCACGCTTCGACGCCCCCGTCCTCTCCCGGGGCGGCGGCACCAGTCTGGCCGGGCAGTCCACGAACACCGCCGTGGTGATCGACTGGAGCAAGTACTGCACCGGGGTGATCTCCGTCGACCCCGAACGGCGCACCTGCGTGGTGGAGCCCGGCATCGTCCTGGACGAGCTGAACCGGCACCTCGCCCGCCACCGGCTCCAGTTCGGCCCGAAGCCGTCCACCCACAGCCACTGCGCGCTCGGCGGCATGATCGGCAACAACTCCTGCGGCGGCTCCGCCCAGGCCTACGGCAAGACCGTCGACAACGTCCGGCGCCTGGAGATCCTCACCTACGACGGGCAGCGCGCCTGGGTCGGCCCCACTCCGCCCGACGAACGCGCGCGCATCATCGCCGGCGGCGGCCGGCTCGCGGAGATCTACGCCGGCCTCGACCGCATCGCCACCGAGTACCTGGCCGACATCCGCCGCGGCTACCCCGACATCCCCCGCCGCGTCTCCGGCTACAACCTCGACTCCCTGCTGCCCGAGAACGGCTTCGACGTCGCCAAGGCCCTCGTCGGCAGCGAGGGCACCCTGGTCACCGTCCTGCGCGCCGAACTCGACCTCGTGCCCGTACCGTCGTACAAGTCCCTGCTCGTCCTCGGCTACGACGACATCTGCGCCGCCGCCGACGACGTACCCCGCCTGCTGGAGCACTGCTCGCCCAGCCAGCTGGAGGCCCTGGACGGGCGCATGGCCCAGCTGATGCGCGAGGAGGGCGCCTACCTGGACTCCCTCGCCGTACTGCCCGAGGGCGACAGCTGGCTGCTGGTGCAGTACAGCGGCGACAGCCAGGAGGACGTCGACGCCCAGGCGCACGATCTGCTGCGCGCCGTCGGCCGCGACGAGAAGGACGCGAACGTCGCCTTCTCCGACGACCCCGCGCGCGAGGAGAAGATGCTCAAGGCCCGCGAGGCCGGCCTCGGCGTCACCGCCCGCCCGCCGGACGACCGGGAGACCTGGGAGGGCTGGGAGGACTCCGCCGTACCGCCCGAACGCCTCGGCGACTACCTGCGCGACCTCAAGCGGCTGTTCCAGGAGTTCGACTACGGCCACCCCTCCCTGTACGGCCACTTCGGGCAGGGCTGCGTCCACACCCGCATCCCCTTCGGGCTGCGGACCGCCGAGGGCGTGGCCGGCTTCCGGCGCTTCCTGGAACGCGCCGCCGACCTCGTCTCCTCCTACGGCGGCTCCCTCTCAGGCGAGCACGGGGACGGCCAGTCCCGCGGCGAGCTGCTCACCCGGATGTTCGGGGAACGGCTCGTCACCGCGTTCGGCGAGCTGAAGGCGCTCTTCGACCCGGGCAACCGGATGAACCCCGGCAAGGTCGTCCACCCCAACCCGGTCGACGGGCAGCTGCGGCTCGGCCCGGCCTGGCGGCCGGACACCCCGGCGACCCACTTCGGCTTCCCCGAGGACGAGCACTCCTTCAACCGCGCGGTGATGCGCTGCGTCGGCATCGGCAACTGCCGCGGCCACTCCGGCGGCGTCATGTGCCCCTCGTACCGGGCCACCATGGAGGAGGAACACTCCACGCGCGGCCGGGCCCGGCTGCTGTTCGAGATGCTCGACGGGCACGCCGACTCCGCGATCAAGGACGGCTGGCGCTCCACCGCCGTGCACGACGCGCTCGACCTCTGCCTGGCCTGCAAGGGCTGCAAGTCCGACTGCCCGACCGGCGTCGACATGGCCACCCTGAAGGCCGAGTTCATGTCCCACCACTACGAGGGACGGCTGCGTCCCATGGCCCACTACTCCATGGGCTGGCTGCCCCTCTGGGCCCGGCTGTCCCGGACCGCTCCCGCCCTGGTCAACTCGGCGCTCCACGCGCCCGGCCTCGCCCGCCTGGGCAAGCGGCTGGCCGGGATCGACGAGGCCCGCCCGGCACCCCTGTTCGCCGAGGAGTCCTTCCTCCAGTGGTGGCGGGCGCGCGGCCGGGAGGAGCCCGACCCGGCCGACCCGCGCACCGTCGTGCTGTGGCCCGACACCTTCAGCACCTACTTCCACCCGTCCATCGCCCGGTCGGCCGTCCGGGTCCTGGAGGACGCCGGCTTCCGGGTCGCCGTCCCCACCCGGCCGGTGTGCTGCGGCCTCACCTGGATCTCCACCGGCCAACTGCCCACGGCCAAGAGGGTGCTGCGCCACACCCTCGACGTCCTGCGCCCCCATCTGGAGGCCGGCACCCCGGTCATCGGCCTGGAACCCTCCTGCACGGCCGTCTTCCGCTCCGACGCCCCCGAGCTGCTGCCCGGCGACCAGGACGCGGAGCGGCTCGCCGCACAGACCCGCACCTTCGCCGAACAGCTCGTCCACCACGCCCCCGACGACTGGCGGCCCCCGCAGCTCGCCCGGCAGGCGACCGTGCAGACCCACTGCCACCAGCACGCCGTCATGAAGTTCGACGCCGACCGCGAACTGATGCGCCGGGTCCACCTCGACGCCGAGGTCCTCGACGAGGGCTGCTGCGGCCTGGCCGGGAACTTCGGCTTCGAACGCGGCCACCACGAGGTGTCCATGGCCGTCGCCGAACAGGGCGTCCTGCCCGCCGTCCGCGGCGCCGCCCCGGACAGCCTGGTCCTCGCCGACGGCTTCAGCTGCCGCACCCAGATCGAGCAGGGCGGCACCGGCCGCCGCGCCCTGCACCTCGCCGAGGTCCTGGCGCTCGCCCTCGACGGCAACCTCCCCAGCGACCGCCCCGAGCGGCTGGCCGACCGCCCCGCCGGGCCGTCCCGTACGGCCCGCTGGGCGACGGCCGCCACCGTGGCCGCCCTCGCCCTGGGCGCCGTGGGCGGGCTGCGGCAGCTGCGGAGGTGACCATGAGCGACCAGCCGGCCGTCGAGGCCGTGGACACCGCCGTCTACACCGTGCCCACCGACACCCCCGAGGCGGACGGCACCCTCGCCTGGGACAAGACCACCCTCGTCCTGGTCACCGTCCGCGCCGGCACCACCACCGGGCTCGGCTACACCTACGCGCCCGCCGCCACCGCCCACCTCGTCCGCGAACTGCTCGCCGGCACCGTCACCGGCTTGTCCGCCCACGACGTGCCGCGCGCCAACGAGCGGATGTGCCGGGCCGTGCGCAACGCCGGACTGCCCGGCGTGGCCGCCCAGGCGATCGCCGCCGTCGACATCGCCCTGTGGGACCTCAAGGCGCGCCTGCTCGGCCTGCCCCTCGTCCACCTGCTCGGCGCCGCCCGCGACGACGTGCCCGTCTACGGCAGCGGCGGCTTCACCACCTACGACGCCGCCCGGCAGGAGCGCCAGCTGCGCGGCTGGGCCGAGGACGAGGGCATCCCCCGCGTCAAGATCAAGATCGGGGAGTCGTGGGGCACCCGGGAGGAACGCGACCTGGAACGCGTCGCCCGCGCGCGGGCCACCGTGGGCGACACCGCCGAGCTGTACGTCGACGCCAACGGCGGCTACACCGCCGGCCAGGCCGTCCGGATCGCCGGCCCGCTCGCCGACCACGGCGTCACCTGGTTCGAGGAACCCGTCTCCTCCGACCACCTCACCACCCTCGCCGACGTCCGCGCCCGCACCCCGATCGACGTCACCGCCGGCGAGTACGGCTACACCCTCGCCTACTTCGAGCACATGCTGGCCGCCGGAGCCGTCGACTGCCTCCAGGCCGACGTCACCCGGTGCGGCGGCATCACCGTCTGGCTGCGCGCCGCCGCGCTCGCCCACGCGCGCGGGATCGACGTCTCCGGGCACTGCGCCCCCCACGCCCACGCCCATGTCGCCGCCGTCGTGCCCAACCTGCGCCACCTGGAGTGGTTCCACGACCACGTGCGCATCGAGCGGCTCCTGTTCGACGGCGTCCTCGACCCCGGCGGCGGCAGCATCACCCCGGGCGCCGAGGGGGCGCCCGGCCTCGGCCTGACCCTCGTGGAGGAGCGGGCCGCGCCGTACCGGGCGGAGTGAGCCGGAACCGCGTCACGCAACCGTGTTCCGCGACCGCGTCCCGAGACCGCAGATGAGGAGATGAGCATGTCCCCGACCGTCGTCATCACCGGTGCCAGCGCCGGCATCGGCCGCGCCACCGCCCGCCTGTACGCCCGGCGCGGCGCCGACGTCGTCCTGGTCGCGCGCGGCGAAGGCGGCCTGGAGGCGGCGGCCGACGAGGTCGCGGCGCTCGGCGGACGCCCCCTGGTACGGCCCGCCGACGTGGCCGACCCGGCCCAGACGGAGGCCGTCGCCGAGGCCGCGGAGAAGGAGTTCGGCCCGATCGACGTCTGGATCAACTGCGCCTTCGCCAGCGTCTTCGCGCCCTTCGAGGAGATCACCCCCGAGGAGTACCAGCGGATCACCGAGGTCACCTACCTCGGCTTCGTCAACGGCACCCGCTCGGCCCTCAAGCGCATGCTGCCCCGCGACCGCGGCACGATCGTGCAGGTCGGCTCCGCGCTCGGGGAACGGTCGATCCCACTGCAGTCCGCGTACTGCGGCGCCAAGCACGCCATCAACGGCTTCACCTCCTCGCTGCGCACCGAACTGCTGCACCGGGGCAGCAACGTGCGCGTCACCGTCGCCCAGATGCCCGCGGTCAACACCCCCCAGTTCGAGTGGGTCCGCTCCCGGCTGTCCAAGCACCCCATGCCGGTCCCGCCGATCTACCAGCCCGAGGTGGCCGCGCGGGGCGTGGCCTACGCCGCCGACCACCCGGGCCGCAAGCAGTACTACATCGGCGCCACCACCGTGGCCACCATCTGGGCCAACCGGCTCTTCCCGGCCCTCCTCGACCGCTACCTGGCCCGCACCGGCTTCGACTCCCAGCAGACCGACCGCATCCCGCCCACCGGTCTGGACAACCTCTTCACACCGGTCGACCGGGACCCCGCCGAGGACCAGGGCGCGCACGGCTCCTTCGACGACAGCGCGCACGCCCGCTCCTGGCAGGAGACCCTGGTCCGGCACCCCGCGGCCACCGCCCTCGGGGCGGGCGCCGCGGCGCTGGGCGCGGTACGCGGCTACCGCCGCCTCGCGTCCCGGGCCGCCTAGGCTGACGCTGTGCGCCTCCTGCTGATGTCCGACACGCACCTGCCCAAGCGGGCCAAGCGGCTCCCCGAGCAGCTGCTCGCCGAACTCCCGCGCGCGGACGTGGTGTTCCACGCCGGGGACTGGGTCGACACCGCCACCCTCGACCTGCTGGAGAGCCGCAGCCGCCGGCTGGTCGGCGTGTACGGCAACAACGACGGGCCCGAGCTGCGCGCCCGGCTGCCCGAGGTGGCGTACGCCGAACTGGGTGGCCTGCGCTTCGGCGTCGTCCACGAGACCGGGCCCGCACAGGGCCGCGAGGCCCGCTGCGCCGCGCGCTTCCCGGACCTGGACGTCCTGGTCTTCGGGCACAGCCACATCCCCTGGGACACCACCGCCCCCACCGGGCTGCGCCTGCTCAACCCCGGCTCGCCGACAGACCGCCGCCGTCAGCCCCACTGCACCTACCTGACGGCGACCGTCGCCGGCCGGGCGCTCACGGACGTCACCCTGCACCGCCTGCCGCAGCGGGGACGGGCCGTGGCATGATCACCGCGTGACTTCCGGACCCGGCATACCCGCCGTCGTACCCGCCGGCCGGCTCGCCGCCGGGGCGCAGCCCGTGCTGCCGCTGTCCGGCGGCCTGGAACTGCGGCCCTGGCGCCTGGACGACGCCGACGCCGACGCCCTGCACACCGCGGGGCAGGACACGGCGATCAGCCACTGGAACCTCTTCTCCGTCGGCAGCCGGGCCGAGGCCCGCACCCGGATCGAGCGCCTGCACGCGCGCCGGCGGGACGAGACGGGGGCGGTCTGGGCCATCGCCCCGCGCGGCGGCGCCGCCGTCGGGCTCGCCGGCCTCAACGACGTCGACCTGGCGGGCGGCACCGCCGAGGTCGTCTACTGGGTGCTGCCCGAGGCGCGCGGCGGCGGCCTCGCGGTCGCGGCGACCCGGCGGCTCGGCCGCTGGGCCCTCACCGACCTGGGCCTACACCGGCTGGTCCTGTGCCACTCGACGGCCAACCCTGCCTCCTGCCGGGTGGCCGAGAAGGCCGGCTTCACCTTCGAGGGCACCCAGCGCAGCGCCCTGCTGCACGCCGACGGCTGGCACGACCAGCACCTGCACGCGCGGGTGGCCGGAGACCCCGAGTAGCACGGGCGGGGACGGACGAGTAGATCCTCGCGCCGACGCCGGCTGAGGGGACCCTCTTCCTAGGCGTCGGACCACCCGCGCGGATGGATCGCGCCGCTCGTCCTGCTGAGCGGCGCCCCGCTGCCTCCCCACCGCAGCGCCACGATCTCCGCCGCCACCGACACCGCCACCTCCTCCGGCGTACGGGCGCCGAGGTCCAGGCCGACCGGGGAGCGCAGGCGGGACAGTTCCTCGTCGGTGAGGCCGGACTCGGCCAGGCGGCGGAGCCGGTCCTCGTGGGTGCGCCGGCTGCCCATCGCCCCGATGTACGCGGCCGGGCGGCGCAGCGCCTCCCGCAGCACCGGCACGTCGAACTTCGGGTCGTGGGTCAGGACGCAGACCACCGTCCGCTCGTCGGTGCGCGTGCCGCGCAGGTACCGGTGCGGCCAGTCCACGACGACCTCCACGCCCTCCGGGAACCGCCGGGGCGTGGCGAACACCGGCCGGGCGTCGCACACGGTCACCCGGTAGCCGAGGAAGTCCCCGAGCCGGGCCACGGCCGCGGCGTAGTCGATGGCGCCGAACACCAGCATGCGCGGCGGCGGCGCGAAGGAGTGCAGGAACACCGTGACCGTGTCCTCGCGCCGCTCCCCGTGCGGCCCGTAGTGCCTCAGGCCGGTCACGCCGAGGGCGAGTTCGCCGCGCGCGTCGGCGGCGACGGCCGCGTCCAGCCCCCGCGTGCCCAGGCTGCCGGCGGCCGTCCGCGGCCACACCGCGAGGGTGGCTCCGCGCGGCGCCGGCCCGTCGACCACGACGGCCGCGGTGACCGGCTCACCGCTCGCGACGGACGCGGCGACCGCGCCGAACACCGGATCCCGGGCCGGGGTCACCGGCCGCACCAGGACGGTGATCTCACCGCCGCAGGTGAGGCCGACCGCGAAGGCGTCCTCGTCGCTGTAGCCGAACGTCTCCAGCCGGACCGCGCCGGTCTCGACGGCCTCTTGGGCCAGCTCGAACACCGCGCCCTCCACACAGCCGCCGGAGACGCTGCCGACCACCTCGCCGTCCGGGCCGACCGCCAGCGCGGCGCCGGGCCCGCGGGGCGCGCTGCGGCTGACCGAGACGACCGTGGCCAGCCCGAACGGCACCCGGGCGGCGTACCACCGGTCCAGCACCGCGAGAATCTCACGCATCGTCCGCTCCTCGGCTCACCTGTCACGGCCGCACCCGGCACGGCATTTGTTGAACGTAAATCCGTTGGTGGTGCCGTCGCCGTTCTGCTGCACTGCACCGGTCGAGTTCCCGAGCCCACCAGGAGCGATCATGCGCGCACCGTTCATGTCCAGCCCGGAAGGAATCGCCCACTCTCTCAAGGACATGACACTTCGTGCCTCTGCTCAATCTGGGAATCCTGGCCCATGTCGACGCGGGTAAGACGAGCCTGACCGAACGGCTCCTGCACACCGCCGGAGTGATCGACGAGATCGGCAGCGTCGACGCCGGCAGCACCACCACCGACACCCTCGCACTGGAGCGGCAGCGCGGCATCACCATCAGGTCCGCCGTCGTGTCGTTCCCGCTCGACCGCGTCACCGTCAACCTCATCGACACCCCCGGCCACCCCGACTTCATCGCCGAGGTGGAGCGGGTGCTCGACGTGCTCGACGGTGCCGTCCTGGTCGTCTCCGCGGTCGAGGGCGTCCAGGCGCAGACCCGGGTGCTGATGCGCACCCTGCGCCGGCTGCGCATCCCCACCCTCGTCTTCGTCAACAAGATCGACCGGCGTGGCGCCCGGGACGCCGCCGTGCTCCGTCAGATGGCCCGGCGGCTGGCCGTACCGCTCGTCCCGATGGGGACGGCCGCGGGGCTCGGCACGCGGGCCGCCCGCTTCCGCCCCGGCCTCGGCCCGGCCGCGCTGGAGGCGCTGGCGGACCGGGACGACGGCCTGCTCGCCGCCTACCTCGACGGCGGTGTCCCCGCGGGCCGGCTGCGCCGCGCCCTCGCCGCCCAGACCCGGAGCGCGTCCGTCCACCCGGTGTACTTCGGCTCCGCGATCACCGGCGCCGGCGTGCCCGAGCTGATCGCCGGGATCGAACGGCTGCTGCCCACGGCCGCCGGCGACCCGGACGGCCCGCTGTCGGGCACCGTCTTCAAGATCGAGCGTGGTCCGGCGGGGGAGAAGGCGGCCTATGCGCGGCTCTTCTCCGGCACCCTGCGCGTCCGCGACCGCATCGTGTTCGGCGACGGCCGCCGGGGCACCGGCGAGGAGGGACGCGTGACCGCGCTGACCGTCTTCGAACGCGGCACGGACACGCGCGCGGACAGCGCCGGCGCGGGCCGGATCGTCAAGGTGTGGGGCCTCGGCGGCATCCGGATCGGTGACGCGCTCGGCGTCCCGAACCGGTCGTACCAGCACCACTTCGCGCCGCCCACCCTGGAGACGGTCGTCGTCCCCGGCCCCGGCGCGGACCGGCGCTCGCTGCACCTGGCGCTCACCCAGCTCGCCGAGCAGGACCCGCTCATCGGCGTCCGCCACGACGAGCTGCGGGGGGAGACCTCCGTGTCCCTCTACGGCGAGGTGCAGAAGGAGGTCGTCCAGGCCACCCTCGCCGACGAGTACGGCCTGGCCGTCACCTTCCGCGAGACGACGACCCTGTGCGTCGAACGCCCGGTCGGCAGCGGGCACGCCGTCGAGTACAACAAGAAGGACGACAACCCCTTCCTCGCCACCGTCGGCCTGCGCGTCGACCCCGCCCCGCCCGGCGCGGGCGTGACCTTCCGGCGGGAGGTGGAGCTGGGCTCGATGCCGTACGCCTTCTTCAAGGCCGTCGAGGACACCGTCCGGGAGACGCTCGGCCAGGGACTGCACGGCTGGCAGGTCACCGACTGCACGGTGACCATGACCCACTCGGGCTACTCGCCCCGGCAGAGCCACGCGCACCAGGGCTTCGACAAGAGCATGTCGAGCACCGGCTACGACTTCCGGGGCCTGACCCCGCTGGTCCTGACCGAGGCGCTGCGCCGGGCCGGCACCCTGGTGCACGAGCCGGTGCACCGCTTCCGGCTGGAGGCGCCGGCCGACACGCTCGGCGCGCTGCTGCCGGTGCTGGCCCGGCTCGGCGCGGTACCGGAGAGCACCGGCACGCACGCCGCGGTCTGCGTACTGGAGGGCATCGTCCCGGCCGCCCGGGTGCACGCGCTGGAACAGCGGCTGCCGGGGCTGACCCGGGGCGAGGGGGAGCTGGAGACGGCCTTCGACCACTACGCGCCGGTGACCCGCGGCACGGTCCCCGAGCGGCCGCGCACCGACCACAACCCGCTGAACCGGCAGGAGTACCTGCTGAGCTTCATGCGCCGGGTCGGCGAGTGAGCTGACCATTAGTCAACTTACTCGGGAGTCAGAAGCTGTTGACGCTGCCCGGATCAGGCCGGACTGTGGTGGACATGCCGAATCTTCGGGTACGTCTGCTGGCCGTGCTGGTCGTCCTGAGCGGATCCCTGACGGTGGCGGGAGTCCCGCCCGCCACCGCCGCCACCCCTTCCGACTCCCTCTGGTTCGACGGCACCGCGCTGACCGTGCGGGACGGCCGGTTCGCCGACGGCCAGGGCCGCGAGATCGTCCTGCGCGGCTACAACGTCTCCGGCGAGACCAAACTGGAGGAGAACGGCGGCCTGCCCTTCGCCTCCGCCGCCGACGCCCGCAAGGCCGCGGCCGCGCTGCGCGCCCTCGGCGGCGGCAACGCGGTCCGCTTCCTGCTCTCCTGGGCGCACGCCGAGCCGGTACGCGGCCAGGTGGACACCGCCTACCTGGACGCCGCCACCGACCAGATGCGCGCCTTCCTGGACGCGGGCATCCGGGTCTACCCCGACTTCCACCAGGACCTCTTCTCCCGGTACCTGTTCGACACCGGCAGCTGGTACACCGGCGACGGCGCTCCCCAGTGGGCGGTGGACGCCGGGAGTTACCCCAAGGAGTCCTGCGGCATCTGCCTGTTCTGGGGCCAGAACATCACCCAGAACACGGCCGTGCAGAAGGCCCAGTACGACTTCTGGCACAACGCCCACGGCCTGCAGGACGCCTTCCTGGCCACCGCCCGGAGCACCATGGCCCATCTGCGCCGGCACCTGAGCGCGGCGCAGTTCGCGGGCATCGCCGGCTTCGACCCGTACAACGAGCCGTACGCCGGCGGCTACGACCCCGGGCAGACCTCCCGCACCTGGGAACGCGACCTGCTCTGGCCGTTCTACGTGCGGTTCCGGGCCCGCATGGACGCCGCCGGCTGGCAGGACAAGCCCGCCCTCGTCGAGCCGAACCTCTTCTGGAACGCCAACATCTCCACCCAGAAACAGGAGGGCGGCCTCCTCGACGCGGGCACGCTCGGCCCGGACTACGTCTTCAACACCCACTTCTACGACCAGAAGGCCATCTCCGGCATCCTCATGTGGGGCAAGGCGGCCGACGGCCAGTACGCCGCCGACTTCGCCGCCGTCCGCGACCGGGCCGCGGCCGCCGGCACCGCGGCCGTGGCCGGCGAGTTCGGCCACCCCCTGTCCGGCACGGTCGCCGACAAGGCGCCGACCGTCGTGAAGGCCATGTACCAGGCCCTCGACTCCCGCCTGCCCGGCGCGAGCTGGTGGGCGCGGCCGGCCGCCTCCGGGCCGGTGCTGTCCGGCACCCAGTGGCAGTGGGACCTCTACAACGGCCGGCACCACGAGCTGATGAACGGCAACCCCGGCAAGGTGCTCACCGCCGGGGACGCCTGGAACGACGAGGACCTGTCGGCGGTACGGCTCGACGACTCCGGGAACGCCGTCCTGCGCCAGGACGCCCGCCTCCTGGACCGCCTCTACCCGGGCGCCACGGCCGGCACCGCCCTCGCCTTCACCTACGAGGACCGCTCCCGCGACGGCTCCACCACCCTCACCTGGAACCCGGTACCCGGCTCCCTGCCGAACACGGCGAAGCTCGTCGGCACGGGCCGGTACGGGCTGCTCGTGTGGCGCTCCGGCGACGGCACCGCGCCCACCGAGCTGCACCTGCCGGCGTCCTTCCCGACCGCCGCCACCACGGTCGTCTCCGACCTCGGCACGGTCCACGGCCCGCCCGCGTACACCTCCGCCACCCCGGTCGCCGCGGCCCCGGAGCCGGGCGGTACGGGCAGCCGCCGGCTGCTGCTCACCGACGCGGACTCCGGCGTCCTGCACTACGCCCTGGTCACCAACGGCGCCACCGCCCCCTCGGCGGACCTGCTGGCCGCGGCGAAGGCCGAGCTGGCCGCCTGGGCGGCGGCGCGCTTCTGACGGCAGCGGTGTGGCCTCCGGGGTGAGTGGGGGCATCCCGGAGGCCACGGCCCGGTGGGGCGTCAGCTGCCGGCGGGGCCGGTCCAGCCGTCCTGCACCCGGCCCAGCCGGACCCGCTGCGGGTGGTCGCCGACCGGGACCGACGTCACCTTCCGGCCGGTGGCGAAGTCGATCGCCGTCACCTGGTCGGCACCGCTCTCGGAGACGACGCAGTCCTTGCCGTCGCCGCTGACCGTCGCCCAGTACGGCTTGGACGTCGTCACCAGCGGGCCCTCCTGGAGGGAGGCGCGGTCGACCACGGTCGCGTAGTCGTCCATGGTGCCCGCCACGCACAGCTTGGTGCCCCCGGGGTTCATCGAGATGCCGTGGTGGCGCGAGTCGTTGACCCAGGTGGTGCGGTCCTCGCTGGTCGCCGGGTTCTTCGGCAGCGTCTTCATCCGGGTGATCTTGTCGGTGGCGACGTCGTACTCCAGGAAGCCGTTGAAGAACGACACCTGGAAGTACAGCTTGGACTCGTCGGGGGAGAAGACGGCCGGGCGGACCGCGTCGGAGAAGTCCTTCAGCCCGAACGCGTCCAGCCGCTGCCGCATGTCGACGACCTCGACCTGCCGGTACGTCGTCGCGTCCACGACCGTGATGCGCCGGTCGCCCTTGGT